>JAKSDE010000464.1 GCA_022360235.1 Cytophagales bacterium | reverse complement strand
TGGCTAAGCCACAACCTCCACCCACCGCATGGCCTTCAATTTGAGCAATAACAACCTTTTTAAGGGTGTAGATGCTGTAAAAAAGTTCTTGTAAGTGGTGAGCGTCTTTGAGATGCGCTTCAAACGATTCGAGTTGTGCCATAGAAGCTAGGTCTACACCGGCGCAAAAAACTTTACCTGCTGCTTTTAAAATGATTACCTTAACTTGCTTATCTTGCGCAGCTCTCTTCAAAGCTTCACGCAACTCGCTAACCATCTGAAAATTCAACGCATTCCTTTTCTCAGGACGATTGAGTGTAATGGAAGCGATGCCTTCTTTTGTTGAATATTGGATCAATGCCATAGAAAATACTACGTTATACTACTAGCGAACTATAAATCAATTGTCAGTGCTCCTTGTTGAAGCAAGTGGCTAGGCAAATTTAACGCCTCAGCCTGAATTTTTAGCTGTAAAGCAAGCTGCTTTTTATTAGAAGTACCAATGATTAGCTTACCAACATCAAACCGCTCGAGCAAGGCTTGAAGTGCATTCACCGCATTCTCTTCTATTACTAAAAAGTCTGTCTTTATTTTTTGAGCAAAGTTTGGTAAAGCAACGCTATGCTTATCGATAAATATAAATATTTTTTGCTGCCAAACAACCACCTTCCCTCCTTTCCATGCCTTCAAAGGGAGTACTTGCTTTTTTGCTAGTTCCTCAAATGAATAACGGGCAATGGAAGTAACGCCCATCGCTAACTGATGAGGAGCAATAGGGTAGGTATACTTATCTTCTTTAAAACGCTTATCAACCCAGAGTATGCTGTGCCTTCCATTTACAAATGCTACTGCCTGATGATTGATACTGTAAAAAATGACTTTCTTCTGCGATTGTTGCTGTAAGATTCTTTTCATCGATAGTACAAAAAAAATCAAGGCTATCGTACTGGCTGCCATCAAATATTTGACCTTTCTTATTTGTAAAAAAATCAATAGCGCTACGAGCAGACCATATAGAAGCAACAACGCAGCTGTATCTAAAAAAATATTATCTATTAAGCTAAAGGGCAGTTTGTTAATCCAGCAGATAAACTGGTTGACGAACAAGATAGTTTTTGCAAGAAGCCAGCCAACACAGACACTAAGTTCTTTCCAAAAGCTAGTCAACAACACTAGCAAGCCTGTTCCTACAATGAGAAAAGCGGCTGGTACCACTACCCCATTAGCAATCAAAAAATACGTGGGAAACTGATGAAAGTAATACAAACTGATAGGGGTAGTCGCTAGCTGAGCAGCCAACGATACAGAAGAAAGTGCCCAAAGCTTATCCAGCAACCCGTGATCAAAGGTCAGCCAGCGGTAAATTTTAGGTTGTAGATAAACGATGCCTAGCACGGCGAGATAGGATAGTTGAAAGCTAACCGCGAAGATTAATAGCGGATCGAACAGCAATAGTAAAAAGGCAGAAGCACCTAGGGAGTTATACATGTTGCTCTGCCTGTCAATCGTTTGGGCAACCATGATAAAAGTAAACATAGTAGTAGCCCGCATAGCCGAAGGAGGTAGGCCTGTGATAAAGGCGTAAAGCCATAGTACGCTCAATGAGACTATAAAGACAAACCACTTCGAGCGCCGAATAATATTAAAGCGTTCTAACAAAACGCGCAAAAACCAGTAAAGCATCCCCACGTGTAATCCTGAAACTGCTAAAATATGCATGACTCCTGCGTTTGTATAAGCTTCTTTCATGGTAACATCTAGCTCATCTTTTATTCCTAGTAGTAGGGCAAGTGCTATTCCACGCGCTTCTTTGTTATTGATATATTGTGCTAATGTATTTTCAAAATAGCTTCTAAGCTTTAAAGAGAATGCTTTGAGAGGGTTAGGAGGCCTATGTGCTAAGACACACACATGTTCACCTCTTACAACATGCTGATGATAAATATTGGCATAGCCTAAGAAGCATTGATAGTCAAATTCATTTGGATTGCGTGGAGGTGAAACAGTCTGCGGTCTACCTCGAATTAACAAAATATCCCCATAAGAAATGTTAAGCGTATCATTGCTAGGTAGGTAAAGCTTAACTTTACCTTCCATCTCCCGCCATTTCCCCTTGATTCGTGCTTTTCTTACCGCCACAGTGGTACGCATGCTTTTTCCCTTTTCATGAGTGTCTTCTAAGGTGATGGCTTCATAAGCTTCAATCGTAGCTGCCCAGTGAATAAGATGGTTGCTGAAGTTGGTTGCTGTATGCAATACTAAGCATCCATAGCCTGCTAAAAAGATACAGCTAAGTCCTAGGCACCCTAGCCATGGGCTCCATTGGTGAAATGTGGGCTTGGGGATAGTTTTCACTAACACTAGGTAGGTAATAAAAAGTAGTAACAGGGACGCTCCTACTATGAAAAGATAATCTTCAAAGTGATACGCAACGAGTATACCCCCTACAAAGACAAGGGTAATTCTTACAAAAGGAAAGGGTGACCAAACTGACATTCAAGCGTCATATCATGTGTTCGTAGTTTTAAAATTATAAAATATTTTGTATCTATCTACAATATCATACGATGGAAGGAAATTTACGCTGAATTGTACAACTCGTGGAGAGGCTGCTTTGGCCCCAAAGCGGCGCTAAAAAAATTAAACTGAGCGAAGAGAGATTTTTCACACTGCGGCGTTTGAAGTTCGTTAGAAGTGCTAAAGAATGCAGCAGATAGTCGACCCTTAACAAGTATTCAATACTGCGTTTTTACACTTAGAATGACTATCTTAGCTCATAAAAACTCATCTATAGCGTAGCAATATTGGCAAGAAAAACCTGTATGGCACGCCAAAACCTTGCAAAAAAATAGATAGCTCCTAGACTACTGCCAAACGCCTCAAAAATAGAATCATCGAGCGTTATGAAGGGTCGACTATTTACATCACTTTTAGATTTTTCTAAACTGCAAGGAACACACCCGTGGAAAGCGCCTTGGTTTAACTATGAAAAAGTTAATCACACGCTTACTTCTGCTTTGCCTAGTGCTAGTTGGTATCCTCTATCTTTAATCACAAACGTATTTTCTTCATAAACTTAACCTTTTAGGGCAGTCAAGCGGGAAGGACACAAGATAGTAGAGACAGTAGTTTACCAAAAATTTTATCAAACCTACTGCTGGGCGTAGAAGAAATTGGTAATATTTATTTTAATTTTGAGGTGGATTAATCAATCGGATGTATTATGCGAATGACTTTTATAAGCTTGTTGGTTGGCATGTGCCTTTTTCTATGTTGTTCTATTGATCGTAGAAACTCTCAAAAAGAGGCGCTTCCTGGCGGAAACAAAGAACCTTTTTTTAATGTCCAATTTCTCCGTTCAGATGAAGAAGATGAAGAAGAGAAAATAGCTAAAGTAAAAGTTGATTCCCTCCATATTAATAATACCCCTTACCCCCTAAGGGGGGAGAGTGACTTCACAACCTCAATCAGACCCATTCCACTATTGATGAATGAAGATAGCGCTACTTATGAGTTTTTTTTGAAAGAGGAAAGTGACGCGGGTGAATTATCCCATACAGGTAATTTAACGGTAAGCTATCAAAGAGAAATTTTTAAAGATCTTTCTAATACCATAGTTATGCATGTTAAAGAACTGAAGCTTGTCGATACAAATTTTAAAAGTGTACAATTTGGGTGTCTTGGTAGAGATGGTAAGCTAGAACAGGTAATTGGTAAGGTGTCAAATTGTAATAGTAATGAAACTACGCTTAAGATATTTTTACATGAGTAAACTGGCTCTTGTAGGCTTATTTTTTATAATACTGCCTGGGCTTGGTCAGTCCCTTCCTTTACCTTCAAGTAATGATTTAGCATTAGAAGATACTGCTGCTTATCATGATAGGCAAATTGATTTCGGCGACAGTACTAGCCTATTATCTTCTGAAACACTGTCGCAAGATTCACTTCTACAAAAGTCTGTACCCTTCAAGAAAATTACGCTAGAACCCGATGATCCGCGCTATTTACTCGACTTGATGGTCATGAAGAAAAAGCCACAGTCAAAGCCCTACATACCTTTTATTCAGCATATTGATTTTTCAATAGACTATGGTAAACTGGCTACGGCCTTGTTCACCCAGTTTGAAAGTAAATATGAAGGAGGTGGGAGTATCTTATTAAGAAAAAACATTCAGTTGGCAGTAGATGTTGGCTACGCTGAGCTTAACCCTCAAAATGCTTTTAAAAATGCTACGAGTTACACCATTAAAGGAAAGTATGGTCGCATTGGGCTTGACTATTTCATTAAATATGATCGAGCCAATCATCTTTTTTTTGGACTGCGGTATGGAAGAAGTACTTTTGAAGATCAAGGCGTTGTGGAAATAGTAAGTAGTTTAGGTGAGAGCTTCCAGCTTAGGGTTGATCGAAAAGCCTTAACTGCCTCTTGGTTTGAGGTAGTAGGAGGGTCAGAGACAAAGCTTTTTAAAAAGTTGGACTTATATGTTGGCATGCTTTTGCGATGGAGGATACAGCATAAATTTGAAAATTTCGAACCTATACCTGTTTATACTATTCCTGGGTATGGCAGAACAGCTGATAAAACAGTACCAGCGCTAAACATGTATATAAAGTATAACCTATCCTTTCTGAAAAAAAATTGATCTTAATAGATGATGAATGGCTGGGAGGTAGTAGCCAAGGGGTTTGATATGGCTCATACAACCCACCTAAAACTCAGAACTCAGAACCCAGAACTCGGAACTCAGAACTCAGAACCCAGAACTCGGAACTCAGAACTCGGAACTCGGAACTCAGAACTCGGAACCCAGAACCCAGAACTCGGAACTCAGAACCCAGAACTCGGAACTCAGAACCCAGAACTCGGAACTCAGAACCCAGAACCCAGAACTCGGAACCCAGAACTCGGAACTCAGAACCCAGAACTAAATTGAAGTGTATTTCAAAAAATTTGGTGCGGCATAGGAGTCAAAGTTCAATCTTTTTCAATGACCACTAAACAACTACGCTATTTTTTAGAAATAGCCTATCAAGGAATGGCTTACCATGGTTGGCAAATCCAGCAGAATGCTTCGACAGTACAGTGCATTATCCAGGCAAGCATAGCCAAGATACTATCAAAAGAAGTGCTACTTATCGGCAGTAGTAGAACTGACACAGGGGTGCATGCAACACAACAAGTTGCCCATCTAGATGTAGATAGCTTGGTCAATCCTAACAAGTTTCAATATCAACTGAATGCCGTTTTACCTCATACTATCGCTATTAAATCTATGCGTCGGGTAAAACCTCAAGCCCATGCGCGGTTTGACGCGCTTTCGAGAACCTATGAGTATAGCATCATCCCCACTAAAAATCCTTTTTTAAGCGATAGAAGCTATTTTTATAGTGGAAGCCTGGCTATAGAAAAGATGAATCAGGCAGCTGCTATTTTACTTGAAAAGAATGACTTTAAGAGCTTCAGCAACGTAAAGGTGCCTGTCAATAATTTCTTATGCAACATCACAGAAGCCATGTGGATAAAACAAGGAGAGTTACTTGTTTTTCGTATTACAGCGAATCGTTTTTTAAGAGGCATGGTCAGAGCCATTGTGGGCACGCTACTCAAGGTAGGGCAAGGTAAAATAAGCGTCTCAGGCTTTGAGGCGATCATCGACCAAAAAGATCGTTGTGCAGCAGCCAGTGCCGTACCAGCACAAGGGCTATGCTTGATAGAAGTCGCCTATCCTGAACATATTTTTGTCGAATGAACTTAGCCAACACAATCCTTGGAGAATCTTTGCTATTTTTACTACAAATGAGTTATAAAGATGCACATAATGGAAAAATTTTCGATTTAAAAGTTTTAAAAAAGCTTTTTGCGTTTGTAAGGCCCTACAGAGGCACTTTTTTCTTCCTCATTTTTCTCACCCTCTCACTCGCTGTTTTAGCACCTGTTCTACCCTATTTAATTCAACGCGCTATTGACAAGCACATCGTAGTAGGAGACTATCAGGGATTGCTTCGTATTACTCTCTTCATGATCGGCTTACTCGTCATCCAAGCCCTTATGCAATACGGTCATACTTACCTTTCAGCTTGGCTAGGTCAGTATGTGATCAGAGATATTCGTGTCAAACTATATGCACATATTCTTCACCTACGCATTCGCTTTTTTGATAAGACACCCATCGGAAAGCTCGTAACAAGAAGTATATCAGATACCGAAGCACTCGCCGATGTCTTCAGCGAAGGCTTGGCTGCGTTGATAGGTGACCTGTTACAACTACTATTCATTATAGGCGTCATGTTTTATACTGACTGGAAGCTCACACTCATCAGCTTAGCTACTTTGCCATTCCTGATTATAAGTGCTTACATCTTTAAAGAGCATGTAAAAATAGCCTTTAACAAAGTAAGAAATGCTGTTGCCAATTTAAATGTCTTTGTACAAGAGCATATTACAGGAATGAGTATCGTACAGATTTTCAGTAGCGAAGAAAGGGAGCTGGAGAAATTTAAAACGCTGAATGAAGCCCATAAAAAGGCTAATCTCAAGTCTGTCTTATACCATGCTATTTATTTTCCGATTGTAGAAGTAATACAAGCCACCGCCATAGGCTTATTAGTATGGTATGGTGTCAAAGATGTGATTCATGAAAAAGCCACTATAGGTGTTTTGACTGCCTTTATTATGTACATCCAACTATTTTTCCGCCCTATGCGCTTCATCGCAGAGCGTTTTAATACTTTACAAATGGGCATCGTTAGTACCGATAGGATTATTAAACTCTTACAAAATGATGAACAGATTCCAAACAACGGAACTTACCAGCCCTCACACCTTCGCGGAGAAGTTGCTTTTAAAAAGGTATGGTTTGCTTATGAGGAAGAAGATTATGTATTGAAAAATATTTCCTTTCGTATTGATGCAGGCAAATCTTTGGCAATCGTAGGAGCCACAGGGGCAGGCAAGTCTACAATTATTCATCTTATGGAACGGTTTTACGATATAGAGAGAGGAAGCATTTGTATTGATGGCGTCAATATAAAAGATTATGACATTACTGCACTTAGAAGGCAAGTAGGACTCGTCTTACAAGACGTTTTTCTATTTTCAGCCAGTATTTATGAAAACATTACGCTAGGTAATGCTGCCATATCCAAAGAAGAAGTGATCAAGGCAGCGAAACACATAGGTATCCATCAATTTATTCTCCAACTACCAGGAGGTTATGACTATAACGTAAAAGAAAGGGGAGTAATGCTTTCGATGGGGCAGCGTCAATTGATAACTTTTGCGCGTACCCTCCTTTATAA
The DNA here is from genome assembly GCA_022360235.1 of Cytophagales bacterium. Classification (GTDB taxonomy): domain Bacteria; phylum Bacteroidota; class Bacteroidia; order Cytophagales; family Amoebophilaceae; genus JAKSDE01. The sequence goes on along the minus strand of JAKSDE010000464.1, from coordinate 420 downwards.
TCCTAAAATTTTAATTTTAGATGAAGCTACTTCTTCTATAGACACAGCAACAGAAACATTGATTCAGCAGGCTACTGCCAAGCTTATGCAGGGGAGAACATCTATTGTAATAGCACATCGACTTTCTACTATCCAACATGCTCACAAAATACTTGTACTAGAACAAGGAAAAGTTAAAGAGCAAGGTACGCATGAAGACTTGCTCACACGTAAGGGCTATTATACCGAGCTATACAACACACAGTACAAAGAAGTTTAGACGTAACTAGTCGGCCCTGAAGTAATATTTTCTAAGGGAATTAGCACAAAAAAGTATCCCTCATCCTCGCACAACTTTTGGGTGTTGAGCCCCAGCTCTCCTTAGTTGATCCATAAAAGACGAAAGGGCTGTCCTGAGTTGCCAACTCAGGACCCTTCATA
>JAKSDE010000327.1 GCA_022360235.1 Cytophagales bacterium | reverse complement strand
GAGCAGATAAGAATGAGAGAGGTTATCATGGTGAAACTCCTCTGCATTGGGCAGCCATAGGAGGACAGCTAAACGTAGTAAAATACTTCGTAGAGGAGTTAGAAGTAGGTGTGGATCAAGAAGATCAAGATGGTGATACTCCTCTGCATTGGGCAGCCATGGAAGGGTATGTAGACGTAGTAAAGTATTTAATAGAAGCAGGAGCAGATAAGAATAAGAAAAACCGTAATGGTGGAACTCCCCTACACTGGGCAGTTATAGGAGGACAGCTAAACGTAGTAAAATACTTCGTAGAGGAGTTAGAAATAGGTGTGAATCAAGAAGGTAAAAATGGTACAACGCTCCTATATGTGGCAGCTATTGGAGGGAAGCTAGATGTAATACTATACTTCATAGATTCGTTGAAGTTAAATGTGGATCAACAAGACAAGAAGGGTAATACCCCCTTACACGGGGCAGTATGGGAGGGGCAAATAGATGTAGGAAAGCTTCTTGTAGAGAAAGGGGCTCAACTAGATATAGCAAATAATGCTGGTACTACCCCCTTGCACTGGGCAGCATGGAAGGGATATATAGATTGGGTAGAATTATTTTTGGACAAAGGAGCAATTTTTAATGTAAAAGATGAGAAAGGTAGAACGCCCTTGAATAGAGCGGCTGCGAAGAATAAAATAGAAATAACAAAGATGCTCTTAGCCAAAGGTGCCTTCATCGACCTACAAGATAGCGAAGAAAACACCCCCCTCCATAGAGCCGTAAAAAAAGGCAACTATAGGCTAGTCAAGGAAGCATTAGGGCAGCTTGCTATACAATATGCTTCTACTAAGAGAAGCCTAGCAGAAAGAATAACCGAGGGTGATGCTACCCTCTTGCCAGGCAGCCTATATCAAAAATTTCCTAAATACGAAGCAGCCATCCCACGCAATGTAGCTGAACAGATAGTAACGCGCTTAGCATCGCAAGCGTGGTTATCAGTTATAAAAGTTCGCGACAAGGAGGGTAAAACGATTGTTCACTATTTGCTGGAAAAGGTAACTACACTCAATGAACGAGAAGAAGCTACCTTAAGTGCAGGAGAGCGAGCAGATAAAGACACTATCGACGAAATTTTAGCCATGCTCAAAGAGAAGCTACAACAGTACTATGAGAATTAAGTCATCATGAAACGTAAAGCAACGCTCTCTATTATCTCAAATGTCTTTTCTTGCTGTTCATAGTAGCCTGCAAGCACAAAAGGGAAGAAGCGGAACTTGCTCAAGCGGACATATTACTGACAAGTTCGGAACTCGAAACTATTTTACTAACTTGTCTATAGATTTTACGGGGCTAGCGTAGGTGAGACGTATGGAGGGTGAGGAAAATTTTGAGTAATAAAAATGAGTAACTTTAAAGCTCTCACTCTAACGAAAACTTTTAAGTCATGAAAATAATTAAGCTACAAATAATAGTAGGTTTACTTTTACTGATAGGGTGCTTTAAAAAGAAATTTGAAAACATAAACAATAAAGCTATGCTATATAGTGAAACGAGTGAAGATAGTGAAGATGAGTTCATTGAGGCAAATGAGAATTTAATTGAGGCAGCAAAGGAAGGTGATGTTAAAGAAGTAAAAGAATGGTTAGGCCAAGGAGCAGCAGTAATGGCAGCAGATGAAAATGGTTTTACCTCTATGTATTGGGCGGCCAGGAACGGACATGTAGACGTAATAGAATGCTTAATAGCAGCAGGAGCAGATAAGAATGAGAGAGGTTATCATGGTGAAACTCCCCTACACGCGGCAGTCATGGAAGGACGGCTAAACGTAGTAGAATACCTTATAAAGGAGTTAGAAGTAGGTGTGGATCAAGAAGATCAAGATGGTGATACTCCTCTGCATTGGGCAGCCATGGAAGGGCATGTAGACGTAATAAAATACTTAATAGCAGCAGGAGCAGATAAGAATAAGAAAGACTGTAGTGATGGAACTCCCCTACAGTGGGCAGCTATGGGAGGACAGCTAAACGTAGTAAAATACTTCGTAGAGGACTTAAAAGTAGATGTGAATCAAAGAGATAAAGATGGTGCAACGCTCTTACATGTAGCAGCTGTGAAAGGGCAGTTAGATGTAATATCATACCTCATAGATACGTGGGGGTTAAGTGTGGATCAACAAGACAATAAGGGTAATACCCCCTTACACGCGGCAGTATGGGAGGGTCAACTAGATATAGCAAAGCTTCTTGTAGAGAAAGAGGCTCAACTAGGTATAGCAAATAGTAAGGATAATACTCCCTTGCACTGGGCAGCATTGAAGGGATATATAGATTTGGTAAAATTATTTTTGGACAAAGGAGTAGACTCTAATGTAAAAAATAAGAGAAATGAAACGCCCTTGGATAGAGCGGTTGCTAAGGGGCACAATGAGATAGTAGAAATCCTCTCACAAAAACAAAAAACAGAAGATCAGAAAAATGGGCTGGTAATATAGAGGAACAGGCATGTCAGGAAGCAATAAGTAGCATTACAAGAGGTAATCCTCTACAGCGAAAACAACTTGATGGGCATACCTAATCTTCTTCAGAGCAATTCAATAGAAATAGTAAATCCTATCCAACAATATGAAACTGATAAGCGATAAATTTGCTAAGGGAATCAAGAAGCTTTACTGCTTTGTTGCCTTCCTTCTCATACAGTTCCCACTAGTGGGAGCAACAATACCTATGGTAGAGATTAACATACCGGAGTTCCAAGAACAAAGTTCTGGAGAAAGAGAACTAGTGACACTAGAAAACCAAGGCGATCTAGCTAAAGAAATAGGAGGGAGAGCAAATAAGGAATGTATAATAGTAGAAAAGAGTGAAGAGACGATTGATTGGAGTAAATGTTCTACTGGCTCCGATAGTGAAGAGGAAGGTGCAACACAATATCGGAGTGTACATAATTCTAGTAAGAAACGGCCTCTATATAGGTCTAATGAAAAAACTAATGCACGTATCAGTGAGAGGCTAGTCTGGGAAAAAAGTAGGGTAGACAACTATGCCAAATCAAGGGAAGAAATTTTGCCAGCTACATTAGCTTCAGATGCAGTAGCTATTCATAGCGTATTAGAAGAAGATTCTAGAAGTTATGGTGCAACCACCATATTATGCGTGGCTCTTCTACAAAAAGAGGATAACGATAACGGAAAAGACAGTATAAAGAAATTTGCTTTCTCTAATAGCCAGTTGATGGGACCTAATCTCCGCGATAAAGCCAATCAGTTAGGCTACCATATTATACACGCTCAACAATCGCATGCAGAAGGAGTATTGCTGCAATTCTTACAGGAAAGACCGTTGGGGTATACACACTTAGTTTCTATGGGCTGTAGTAGGCTTCATTGTGTAGAATGTGACGTGTTGTTGAAGCTAATACTTGGACAAGGCTATACAAAAATAACTGCGGCGGCTGTAAGTGATACAGAGGGAGTTACAGGTGAAAATGCTGTTGACACTAAAACATATCGAAGGTACTACATCCCTGAAGCGCTACAAAATTCAATAAAGAAAGAAGGAAGAAACGTCACAAGAGCCAGGAGGAATGTCACAGGAGCCAGAGGAAATGTCACAGGGGCTAGAGGAAACGTCACAGGAGCCAGAGGAAATGTCACAGGGGCCAGAGGAAATGACACAGGAGCCAGAGGAAATGTCACAGGAGAAACGTCACAGGAAGGATAAACTATAAGGATAAACTATAGGGAAAGAAGCAGGACTCCAAAGGTCAAAAAGAATTGAACAACAAAACGAGAGCGCACAAAAGAAAATCTAGCTAAGGGTTCTTTCCTGATGAATTATTTAATTTATTAGTTTTAATAAATTAAGGGTTGGAAAATTGTAAAGCTTTTAATACATTAACCAAAATTTTTGTAAAATCATATTGTAAAAATTTCATCTATAAACCCTTGAGCTAGTAAACATAAAAGCACCTATGGCAGCAAAAGGACTGTATCCACACCACGGCATTTCGCATAATGGCCATTCCACCCCTCAACAAAACTTCATTACAAAGTATATTTTTAGTACAGATCATAAGATGATTGCCAAACAGTACCTTATTACAGGACTAGTTTGGGCATTTATCGGAGGAGGCTTATCGATCCTCTTTCGATTGCAGCTAGGTTTCCCTGATACAAGCTTGGCCTGGCTCAGGCCTTTGCTAGGGAAGTGGATTACAAGCACAGGAAAATTAGATCCAGAATTTTACTTAGCCATGGTGACGATGCATGGCACGATCATGGTATTTTTTGTATTGACGGCAGGTCTGAGTGGGACCTTTAGTAACTTTTTGATTCCCTTACAGCTTGGTGCCAGAGATATGGCATCAGGCTTTCTTAACATGCTTTCTTACTGGTTTTTCTTCCTATCAGGAGTAATCATGTTTATTTCGCTTTTTGTTTCAACAGGACCTGCAGGAGGAGGATGGACTATTTATCCGCCGCTGAGTGCTTTACCCCAAGCTATGGCAGGTGCTGGCTTAGGGATGACATTGGGGTTGGCCTCTATGGTGTTGTTTATTATCTCTTCGTTGTTGGGCGCCATCAATTATATTACAACCATTGTCAACTTGCGCACAAGAGGAATGACTTTTAATAAGCTACCACTGACTATATGGGCTTTTTTCTTTACAGCCGTGATCAGTACACTAGCCTTCCCTGTTTTATTGGAGCAGTCTTGCTACTCCTCTTTGATCGTAGCTTTGGAACAAGCTTCTTCCTGTCCGATATCTATATCGCAGGAGAAGCATTACCCCAACAAGGAGGAAGTCCGTTATTATTCCAGCATCTATTCTGGTTTTTAGGTCATCCTGAAGTATATATCGTGATTCTACCCGCCCTAGGGATCACTTCTGAAGTAATTGCTACCAATGCTAGAAAACCTATATTTGGCTATAAAGCCATGATTATCTCCATG
>JAKSDE010000460.1 GCA_022360235.1 Cytophagales bacterium | reverse complement strand
TCCTGCATGCTCTATTTCTATGTCTGCCAAGGAGCGCTCCTGCTCGATGCCATAGGGCCGAGAGAGCAGCAGTAGCTTGTGACTTCCTGCCTTGGCTTGCTCCAGCAGCTTCTCACTCGCTCCATAGCGCTCATCAAGCCCATCGAGCACCAACAGCGTCGTGGGGCGCTCTAGCTCCTCGCTGATCTGGCGCCGCAAACGCTTATACTCCTCATCCTCCTCCATCGGAGGAAAGCAGTGATTGGCAATGGCAGTAGCCAGGGTCTCTCTCCTGAACAAGCCCTTATCATCATATCGCTCTTTTTGTAATTCCCTGACTGGGAGCACATAGACGGCCTCAAATGTTTGGTCCCACTCTCCTTTCGCCCAACTGTAAGCGAGCTTTCGGCTGAGCGTGGTCTTCCCTGTTCCTGCCTCTCCGACCAAGAGTACCTTTTGAATCTCTCTCGCTGGCTCGTCTGGCTTGGTGCTTCTGCTTTTAAACAGGTCCTCGAACGCTATGGGGTTTTTGACCCACTCGAGCCGCTCGTGATGGGTGGACAAATGGTCTTGTGGGCCCTCAAGATCTTCTTTACCCTCACGGTCTTCTTTAACTTTAACCTTGACTTGCTCGATTAGCTTGAGCTCACACTGGAGCGAGTCAACATGTTTGGGTGCCTCGCCTTCAAAGAGCGAAGGAACCTGCGCAAAGTCTGGACGCCGGTAGTAGACTCTGAGGGCTTGGCGGGCCTCCTCTGCGCCCTTGCCTCCAAGATAGTCTACGACCGCTTGATGGCCCTTTTCTGCGGCCCGCTGCAGGGGCGTCAAACCATCCTTATCTGTTGCTTCAACCTCTGCGCCCGCCTCTAGTAGAGAGGCTACGACCGCTTGATGGCCCCTGAAAGCTGCCCCGTGCAGGGGCGTAAAACCATCCTTATCTGTTGCGCTGATATCCGCCCCTTGAGATAGAAGATATTCTACCATCGCTTTCTGGCCCTTGTAAGCTGCCCACTGCAGAGGCGTCATACCATACTTATCTGTTGCGTCGATATCCTCTCCTTCAGATTGAAGATATTCTACCATCGCTTGATGGCCATTGAAAGCTGCTCCATGCAGGGGCGTCAGACCATATTCCATCGGTTCAATAGGTTGGCCTCCTTCTGGCCATAAATGATTAGTGAGGACATAACCACAAAGTAAGGCTCCAACAACAGCAACTCCTAATCCAGGAGCCCATGGATGATCTCTCATGATTCTCCACGGATACTTTCCACCTCTAATCGCCCATAGTGCAGCCCACGTAGAGTTACTTTGAATTAAGGATAAAGGGGATTCACCGTCTCCATTTATTGCACCAAATGCGCCTGGATGAGCTCTCCAAAATAAATGCCCTATTTTTTTATTTGTTTTGGCTGCGAGATGTAAGATTGTCTGACCATGATACAATACCTTTTGAAGGTTTCCGTCTTCTACGTACGCTGGTTCAGATTCAGAATCGCTTTCCGAGTCATATAAAAACTTGTAGGTTTCAAGAACCTCTACAACTCCTTCTTTGTTTCTTTGTGTACTATCGTTAGCTAGTTGTAGCAAAGTATCGTACCCTCCTATAGCTTCTATGTCTTTCTCTTCGAATTTTTCTAAAATAGGTCCTACTATTTCTACCCTTCCCTTAATAATTGCAACTTTTAGCATATTTTCATCAGGTAAAACGCCTTGTTTTAAAAGGGCCTTAAATACTTCTGAATCTGCATCTTCTTTTAGGGCTATCTTTCTTAAGGCAGTTTTACCCTCTATTACCCCCATTAAGAAGGGGATAATTTCTCTCTGGTTATGCTGGACTGCCTCCTCTAGTAGCAGTAGCCTACTATCTAGTTCATAAACTTCATTAGGTTTTACTTCTAAAAACGCTTTAATAGCTTTTTTATGCCCTGCTCTAGCGGCATGTCTAATTAGGCTTAATACAATATTTTGAATACCTTGTGATACCCTAATATTTTCTTTATTACGCTGAATTATGAAGTGCAGGGCCGTTTTTCCAAGCTCATCTTCTTCTGCTATAAGCTTGCTATTGATCTTACTAAACAAGCCTCCTGAAGCGGGCGGTGCTGCTGGAGCGGGCATGGCCCGGAGTTTAGCTGATAGCTCCTGCCCACCTAGCCACTCTTTGATGGCTTTTTGCCCAGCTGCCTCGCGGCGGCGAGCGGTGCGCCAGGGCAGGAACCTGCTAGCAGGTACTTCTCTAAGAGGGCTAGTCAAGCTTTCTAAGGCGCCTTCAGCCTGCTTCTTTTCTTCTCCTTGGCTGTGCACGACGATGGCAGCCAGGCCATCAAGCAGCCCCTCCATCACTTCTTTATCACCTGCCCATGCTTCCGGCTTAGTTAGGTCTTCCAGCCACTGAATACTTTGCTTGCGCACCTCACCAGTGGGGCCATGCAAGGCAAGTAGGCGGAGTTGCTGAACGATGCCAAAGCGCAAGGCCTTGCGATCTTGTTCATTTTGCATGGATGCCTCCTTTTCCTTGAGGCTTTGTAAGCACTCCTCAAAGTCTCCATACTTATCTGGGTATTTCAGACTCAGGAGGGTGGCATTACCCAGGTCCAGGAGGCAAGCATACCACGGTTTTACCTCAATGCCCTCACACGCAAAGGCAGCTTTCAAGTTCTTAAAGCCCTCCAGAAGGTAATCGAGGTTCGGCTTGGAAGAGTGTGGGAAGGGTGCACCTTGGTAGAGGTAAAACATTGCTTTGATACCATGAACTACCCGTCTGAATATCTCTTCTGAGAGGTCTTTGGACCTTTCTAAGCGCTGTAGGCTTTGCTCAAGCAGTAGGGCGTGATAGTGGATAGGATAGTACGCAGTACTTGCTGAAATAGCTTGAATCTGCGCTTTGAAGCGGTTGTAGAGCCCCTCTTCTTGCGTAGGGTCCCACTGGCTAGGGGCAATAAGCTTGATGAGCACCAGGGCCTGATGCAGGGCACAGAGCGTGCTGCGGTGGGTGGGGTAGGTATTCTTGTCGAAGACAGTCCTGTTGGGAT
>JAKSDE010000521.1 GCA_022360235.1 Cytophagales bacterium | reverse complement strand
CCCTCGAGCGTTATTAAGGATCGACTAGATAGAAATAATATTTAAATTCCCATCGAATATCCACACGCCCTAAGCATAAAAAAGTGATTTTTATGGTCAAGGCTGAGCCAGTATTTATTCATGAATTAACCAGGGCGGCTTAAATGTATTATTCTATAAACTTATATATTTTTAGTAGTTAAAAAGCGTACTATGATTTACCCAATCGTTGCTTACGGAGATCCTATATTAAGAAAAAAGGCAGCAGCTATCGAGGAAAAAGCAAATGTAAAACAACTTATCGTAGATATGTTTGAGACGATGGGGCAAGCAAAAGGGGTAGGGCTAGCTGCACCACAAATAGGTAAAAGTATCAGATTATTTGTTATCGATGTATCTCCTTTCTTTAATGATGCTTACAAGAAAGTATTTATCAATCCCTTGCGGATCGATGAATCAGGAGAACTATGGAAGTATGAGGAAGGTTGTCTTAGTATACCAGATGTACGAATAGACGTTACTAGAAAAGATAAAATCAACATTAGCTATTTTGATGAAGACTGGAACAAGAAAAAAGAGGAGTTTACAGGCGTAATAGCTAGAGTAATCCAGCATGAGTATGACCACTTAGAAGGGATGCTCCATGTGGACTATGCCTCACCTTTAAGAAAAAAGTCGTTAAAAAGTGAATTGTCAGCTATTAGCAATGGAAAAGTAGAAGTAGCTTATAAAATGTCTTTCCCAAGTTCTTAGTTCCTGGTTCCGAGTTCGTGGGGCGTCAATTTCAGATGCCGATAAGCTCGTTCGGTTGCTTCTCTTCCTCGCGGCGTTCGCTTAAGGTAGCCCTCCTGGATGAGAAAGGGTTCGTAAACCTCTTCAATGGTTTCTGTCTCTTCTCCACAAGCAGTAGCAATCGTAGTAATACCCACAGGTCCCCCTTTAAACTTTTCGATGATGGTCGTAAGAATACGATTATCCATTTCGTCGAGCCCATTTTCATCTACATCTAGGGCATTTAAGGCAAGTTGTGCAATTACTTTGTCAATCTTACCATCTCCTTTAATTTGGGCGAAATCACGCGTTCTTCGAAGTAAGTTATTAGCAATTCTTGGTGTGCCGCGGCTCCTCCGTGCAATTTCGTAGGCGGCCACTTCTTCAGTAGTAACAGCTAAGATATCACTCGATCGTTTGACAATCTGAGACCTTTGCAAAATAGGCGATTCCTTCTATTAATTTTTTTGGCTACTTTTTTAAAAGCTGTAGGAAGGGCTACAAGCCTTCTAACGTTTAAAGGAAGCGACCAGATAGCTTGATTATACAATACTATAGTCATTTTGTTCTATAATAGACCCTTTATTCCTAAGCATTAGACACAATTAGCCCAGCAAGCCTGTATAAATTATAGGCGATTCCTTCCAACACAGGTTGACCATGCGTCTTGACTAAACCCACATAGCGCGCTCGTAAACCCCCAAACCAACGCTGCATACTCCCAAAAACACGCTCTATTTTATAACGATCACCACCTATCTCTTGATTATAACGTTGAGAGCTGGCTGACAAAGGAGTATTCCGCTGGCCTTTCCGTTGGATACCACTCAACAAACCTTGAGAGCGTAAGAAGGAGTCATTGCTAGCAGAACAATAAGCCTTATCGGCCAATACGCGACTTCCTTGAGGCAGCCTTACTTTGGCAAGACAGCACTCCAGATGCTTACTTTCATGCGCATGGGCTCCTGTCGTATGCACCGATAACACTAAGCCTTACTTGCTATCTGAGAGATAATGCCGTTTATACCCATACAGAAGCTGCCCGTTTTTCTTGACCCAACTCCCTTGTTGGTCTACCCTGGCCGGAAGTTCCTTTTTCAAAGGCTTTTGCTGATCGCCGGTGAGGCTATAAGTGCTCTTGCCTCTAGGTTTACGGGGTGTTTGGGTGACAGAAGCATCGATAATGGCTCCTTGCTTAACCAGGACTCCATGCTGGATGAGCTGTTGATTGATTTGCTCTAACAACACATCCCAGGCTCCTGATTGGGACAAAATTTTTCTAAAACGACAAACCACACTGTGGTCAGGCACTTCATCTTCCAATTGTAATCCACAGAAGCTCATAAAAGAGAGCGAGTCATTGACCTGCTCTTCTAGGCCCGGATCACTCAAGTTATACCAAGTTTGTAGCAGCGTCATTTTAAATAGGATTAAGGGCGGATATGCTTTTCTTCCCAGCTTGCTTTGTGCCTTGGTGTAGTACTTCTCTAGGGTTCGCTGGAGGGCTTTCCAGTTGATAAGCTGGTCAATTTGCTTGAGAAAAGTGTGCTTAGTCTTTCTTCTGTAGCGATAGGTAGGGTTTTGCAACCTTTCCCCCGCTCCAAACCGAACGTGCCAGTTTCCCCGCATTCGGCTTTCCAGTCTTTCCAGCAAATCTTTGACGATCCACCTAGAGGTTTCCCTCTTCAGCGATCCAATCTAGGCTGAGCTCTAGCTTTTACACTTCGAAGAGGTTTTGCGTCTGAAACGCTCTAAAACAACTACTTCGATAAAGAGTCTTGGCCTACTTTTCTGGCCGATCGACCTGGCAGTCCTTCACCATGTCCACCCCATTACAGAATGGCTTTGGGCTACTATGCTGCCTCCGCCCTCTCTGTCCTTCACTGGCATTTTCGTGTCCTCTTGCCAGGAAGTAGGGCAAAGAGTTCCCCAGTTCTGAGTCATTGTACGTCTAGACGGCCTTAGCTAATCGAGTAGGCAAGAGGAATCTCACCTCAAGCCCCTCACAGACTTCTATCGGGTCTCTTGTACAAGAAGGCTTGTAAAACCTTTTCAAAAGAGTAGGCAAGTGACAACGAAAGTGGGTGCGCTCCAAACACAGCCTACCCAGTGGCATCAGAGCAACTGGGAAAAATCTCACCAGACTGGGGCAAGGTTACAAGCCCGTATTGTAAAGGCAACACAACAGGGCAAGAAAGGAAAAGTCAAAGCCCGACAAGGGATTTTGGCTCACTCCTTCTCAGCTAAAGCAATAGCTGTGAAACGCGGGACAGAAAATAGGGGGAAGAAAACCCCGGGTATTGACCGACAAACAGGGTCCACTCCTGGGCAGAAGTTCCAAGCGGTGGGATCTCTTCACAGAAGAGGCTATCCCCCTAAGCCAGTAAGGAGAATTTACATCCCCAAAGCCAACGGTCAGAAAAGACCTCTAGGGATACCAACTATGCAAGATAGAGCTAGGCAAGCTCTACACTTACTGGCCCTAGATCCAGTGGCAGAAACAACAGCGGATCCGAGCTCCTAGGGGTTTAGAACTCAACGCAGCACGGCCGATGCGATTGAAAACTGTTTCAGGATACTAGCAAGGAAAAATGCTCGGCAATGGATACTCCAAGCAGATATCGAAAAATGCTTCGAAACCATCAGCCACCAATGGCTCTTAGCCCATGTAACAATGGATAAGAAGCTGCTACAAGGGTGGCTTAAAGCAGGGATCATGGAAGAAGGCCAATAGGCTCCGTCCCCTCAGGTACTCCTCAAGGAGGGATTCTCTCTCCAGTATTAGCCAATATGGCGCTGGATGGCATGTTTGATCTGCTAAAGAACCATAATCTTTTGAAGGGGAAGAAAGTAAACCTAATACGATATGCTGACGACTTTGTCATCACCGGGAATGACAAGACGCTCCTAGAGCAAATT
>JAKSDE010000171.1 GCA_022360235.1 Cytophagales bacterium | reverse complement strand
GGAGAGCAGCTCGACAGGAAGCAAGGCACTCGGCAAGGAGGAGTACTGAGTCCCTTATTGGCCAATATCTTCATGCATCATGGCTTTGATACGTGGATGAAAAGACAGTTTCCCCCAGTGAAGTTTGAACGTTTCGCCGATAATGTACTAGTGCATTGCAGTTCGCTCCATCAAGCGGAGCAAGTGCTGGGATCGATCAAGGCCAGGTTCAAAGAATGTGGTCTTGAATTACATGGAGAGAAGACGAAGCTAGTGTATTGCAAGGATGGGAATCGAACAGGGTCTTATGCTCATGAAAGTTTTGATTTTCTAGGATCCCCCTTTCGCCCTGGCTCATCGAAGAATAAGTGGGGCAAGCCGTTCGTTAATTTCATGCCAGCAATAAGCAATCAAGCATTGAAACGAATAGGAGAAGAGGTACGTAGCTGGAAGCTTCATCTGAGAAGTGATAAGAACTTAACAGATCTAGCGGGGATGTTTAAGGCACAAGTTCAAGGTTGGGTAAATGACTCTGGTCGTTACTATAAATCGGCCATGTATCCGCATTTAAAGAACATAGAGCGTTATCTGATCCGTTGGGTAATGAGAAAATACAAAAGCTACCGAGGCCATAAATGTCGAGCTATCCATTGGTTGGGGCGTTTGAGAAAGAGTAAAACAGATTTATTTGTGCCCTGGAGAGTAGGCCTTGGCTCCGCGGTTGGCTAATGGGAGCTGTATGAGCTGAGAGGTTCACGTACAGTTCAGCGAGCAGCGTCGGGGGAGGTACCCAGCGCTGACTCACCTAGTGAAACTCCTAGATGGTCACCGTCAGTGGGATTGGCTGGTAAAGGGAGTGTATAAACGCTTAGTCGAGGAATTAGCCCAACTAGGAGTAACCCTGAATGAGGAACCCGGCAAATAGCCCTAACAGAAGGAACCCCCTTCAGCTTTCTGGGCTTCGATGTGAGAAGAATTAGAAGCAGGAAGGGAAAATGGGGGGTGCTGAAAACACCGAATTCGTCAGCAAAAACGAATCTGCTGAAGAGAATCAG
>JAKSDE010000459.1 GCA_022360235.1 Cytophagales bacterium | reverse complement strand
GCAGTCCATGAACCGTTGATATTTCACAGTTCTTGTCGCCAGTGGCTCAACACTTGCGTGGCCACGCGTAAAGGCCACATGCAGCCAACACGTTCGCTTAACGTTCTCCAACAACTTCTTGGACGGAGAGGCAGTTGAGCGTGCTGTCGTGCAGCTACGTGCTACTATGCAGTACTCAGCAAAGCTGCACTACCTCTTATTTGTAAATGCAAGGGAGCCAATTGGGAGAGCGATCGTAATCTTTTGTTGTATTGGACTTTTATGCGCGCAGAATGCTCACCCCCGCCTCCCAACAGCACACATGGAGGCTGCAATTTCACAACACATGGCAAACCCAAGGTAACGGCAGCTGCGCTTCAACGCGCTTCTGCTTTGGAGCTCCGGCTGAGTTGTTTTGCTTGGACAGCTTTCCTAGAGACCAAGCCAGTAGTCGACGTGAAGCTGGAGAGGCAATCCATACAGAAGCTCCACTCTACGCCACTGCAAGTTCGTAGGAGAGTAGCGAACATTTGTACATAGTTGCCGCACCCGGCGTGCTTAACAACAGGATACCTTCATTCCCTTATGCCACATCCTACACTCTCTGTTGCACTGCAGAGCCGGCCATCGCTTATGTCAGAATTGGCACCCTTCCTTGAGAAAAATGTGAAGACCGCCAAAGCCAAGAAGCGCCTTTCAACAGCCCGTGGCTTGCTACTCACATGTACACGCTGCCGCAAGGTGTCCCTAGACTCCATGGCGATGCAGCCACTGCGGTTTGCCCAAATGGAGCAGCGCAAGTAACCGTCAGGAGCACCCGCCTGTTCACAACACGCCCCACTTGCACAAATGCAGCCACTCACCGAATTTGCGCGCTGTTCCTGGCAACAAAGCGACTGAAGTGCGAGTGGCCCTTCTGACACAGGTACTTGACTACCTTCAGGGCCTGCGTCCGGGTTGTTTGTAGGATTGAAACCCTGTAACCATGCACTTGCGTCGCTGCCAGTGTTTGCGCGATTTCACGCCAAGTATGGCTACGCACATAATTACCATGCTTCATGTACTCTGTTTCGTGTGTTTGGTAAGCTCTATGACGAACATTTCCAACTGAGCAGCCGGGCAATTTTCCCAGCCGCAAAGCAACTACCCAGGGTGCTGCGCCAACAACCTCG
>JAKSDE010000402.1 GCA_022360235.1 Cytophagales bacterium | reverse complement strand
GAAGAGAACAATATTGACTTGGATACGGCGCTGGTATTCAGGATTGAGGCACAGGTACCTTTGCTCGAGTATCACATTATTTATAAGAAAGATTCGGTGCCCCATACGATACAAGAGCATCGAAAGGCCAAGCAAAAGTTTTGGCTACGAGATGAAAAGATCAAACTGGTAGGGTTTTGGGTAGATGAAAGCCGGGTTGGAAAGCTAACGCACCCGGGAAAAAGAACGCATTTACATTTTATACATGCTGATAACAGTGTTTCAGGGCATGTTGATGATATTGTAGTGCCTGTTAACTCGATGGTGTTCATACCGGGGGAGTAACTTTGGGGTGGATGGGAGAAGTGAGGGGGCTTGGTGTTGTAGAATGGAAGGCGGCGTTAGATAAGAACACCCGGATTATAAATCCTATTTCTACGTGTGCTGCGCTAAATGTGTACTAATTGAGTATTGGAATGTTCGATTGGCTTGTAAATTACACATATGATTATCGTCGAGCGGACGCTCTAGGTGGTTTAGGGTCTTAGGACCGCTGCGCTTAACCTAAGACCAGGTTCGGAATTAGCTTCCGTTCCACGGTACAGCAGGTTCTCCCAAAGGGATCCCAATGGGCCCTCTCACAACCACCGGCCCGGCATGACGGTCATTTTTTTAATCGAGTCCAGGTTAATGCGTAATCGTTGATAAAATAGACAGCATACAACTATTAATGTCCACAACCCTTTTCAAATCATCCCGGCGGCCATTATCCCGGAATCTACCGCTTCGAAGAGGAGCGGCAGGCGGCTGTTGTCTACTCCTGCGTATACAATGTTGCTATTTTTTCGGTATTGATTTTTATCATCGAAGAGATAGCCTTTACCCGGGATGGGCATGGCATGTCCCATCACCTTGATGTCTACTTGCCGAAGGGTAGGGCGGATGTCTTTACCCCAATAATTGCTGATATGTTGTGCTGTGGATTCGGCGATTTGATTTTTAGTGGCTTCTACATTGACCAGGTCGTTGCGGGAGGAGGGAGGAAGGCAGTAGTAGGCCGTAAGTACGCGGTGCCTGGGAGAGGCTTTGTGTTGAGTGGTGGAATCGATGAATCCGAGAAAGGTTTCGTCCCCCGTGAGCATCTCGTTTTGCCAATATCCCCAATTGTCCGCAGATCGTTCCAATACTAGGTTTACGACCATCCAAGGGGCATAACGGTTATTTGCAAAGAGGGAAGCATCTTCGGGAAAAATGTATTTCAACGCATGCTTCTGGCCGGCATAGACGACCTTTTTGGCAGTTACCATGCGTACTTGCTGGTTTATGGTATCAATGACCTCTATCCTGAAACCGTTAGGGGTTTCAGTAATATGTTTCACCAAGTGATTGGGCTTTAACCGGTCCCCGTCAACACGATCGGCCATTTTATTAATGAAGTAATGATTACCCTCCGGCGGTGAAAAAAGCTCTACGATTTCGCTATTGTAGGGGCGGCATGTAAAATAGTGGATACCTGCCAGTGCGGAGACCGCGTGGGCGTCAGCCCCGTAATCATCCTTTGTATGATAACCTACCCACGCCAAAAATTGATCATTTAAATCGAGGTTTTTGCCCAGGAAGTCTACGAAAGAAAT
>JAKSDE010000458.1 GCA_022360235.1 Cytophagales bacterium | reverse complement strand
CCCACACAATGGGCTCGGAGATACGAACCCCAGCCTGATCCCAGTGACTCGTGCATAACGAGAGCAGCTGGTCAGGCAACAGCATTATCCTCAATAATCACGGGCATTGGAAGCAATTTGGATACTCTCCACCGGCTGCTGCCCTACCCACCTGGCCGCAAGTGGGAGGGCCGGAAGACCGGTGCAAGCGCATTTCAAGGCGATTTTGGTGCCTTGGGTTGAGCTCTCCTAGTTTGGGCACACTTTCTAGCAGACCAGCTGTTGACTGCCGGCGACACCTGGGACCGTTGTGATTACGTTGGCGCGGTCTCCACGAAGAATTGGAACGCTCCGCCCAGCTGGTGGTTCATGAGTGATGTTTAAGCATTTCCACGCGCACTAACGCAGTGTAGTACGGCTATTGTCCTACATCAGGCGTTGCTGTAGCTGCGGAGGGGTCCCTGGGTGTGATGTTCTGCTTATCTTGTGCGAGATTTGCGCGTCTAACTTTAGCTTGGGAAACTAAGCTTGCCATGTGGCGTGACCATGGACATTGTACCTTGCAGGGGGGACGGACAAGGAGGCCTTCGAATAGGCTAAGGTAGGCGGGGGTGTGTGGCTACAGTGAGTGCTGCCAGCACCGCAACATTGGAGCCATCGTCCTGTAAGCAGGCGTCTACAGTCCTAGGGCATAGCATTGGGCTTCAGTGATGCTTGCCGTTGCGGCACCGGCAGTTCGTCGCGTTGAAGTTGACAATGAGAAACAATGATACCGGACCTGATGACTTGTCGCAGTGTGTAAGGAGCTCATGGTCCGATGCAAAGGCTACGTTGGTTCTACTATGGGCCCCTATCCGCGCAGTATTATATGGTGGGCAGATTGGAGCACAGTGGTAGTTGTGCGCAGTCAAATACAGGTATAGGCTAGCTGGTGGGGAACATAGGCTGGTCTGGGAGGGTGTGATTGGCAGCGCCAAAGCAGACATTACTGCGGCGGGTGGCTGGACCTTGCAGAGTGGAGTACAGCAGTATCAGAGT
>JAKSDE010000225.1 GCA_022360235.1 Cytophagales bacterium | reverse complement strand
TGTGTGGCCGATACTCATCGAGTACCGTGTGGTCCACTGTTACACCGTGTAGCGCCACACATGGCCGATGGATCATAGTGCTTAGTCGGTTTGCACATTGGTCGGCAGCTATCGAGGTTTGAAGTAGACGCGCATCGTATGGAAGGATCGGTCCACCCTAGCCTTTGATCCAAACCTCAAAGCCACCCTGGACACCGCTACCAAACCGTTGGTGCTCTGCTGATCATAGGTAGCTAAAAGCCGGATCATGATGGTTCAGAGACCAGAGAAAGGGAGACGCAAATCCCTTTTCACTTTAGCTATACTACAAGTATCAAGAACGCCGTGGTTGATTACACGAACTAGTGTGTGTGTTTTGTTTGGTTTGGTTTGGTTGCACTACGCATAGGTTTTGGAACAGTCGCAGGTGGAAACCAAAGCTAACTCAGAAACGCCACAGGCAAGCAAAACTGACTGCAAAAGGGCTACCATTGAAGAAAAAGAAACCTCAAGACGTGCTTAGTGCAGGCTGGCATCAGCACCATAGCTTTGAGAAGATCCTCAGGTGCTGTGCACTACTATACAACAACAGCATCGTAGCTACACGGCTAGCATCCAAAGAAACCAGCCGCACACGCGCGGACCAACTACAAGCCAGAAAAAGAAAACAGGTAACTGCAAGCCAAAACAAGGAATGAACGAATGCACAAGAAAGCGGCACAATCACGCAGGCCACATCCAACAAACGCAGCCAACCTTCTACGGTTCCGCCAGCCACCATCACCCGATATAGTGCCTCCAAAACCCTCGCGCCCTTCCAGAAACTTACCCGTTGGAAACCCAAGATGGTGGTGCACGCAATCATGACTGCAAGTCTGCTTCTGTGGTGGATCTTCTCCCGCCACTCCATAAGCTTGTTGTGCAGCAGCACTCAACGCGTGGCTTGGCGCTCAGCCTGTCCCAGTCTAATGTCAGCATCCCCCAAGTGACTCAACCCAAGCCACGGCCCAACCATCCCTCCATCCAC
>JAKSDE010000456.1 GCA_022360235.1 Cytophagales bacterium | reverse complement strand
CTATGGGATAGCTCATGAATCCATAGCGGATTTTGAATCAACTCTTAAAGGCAACCTGTACAAACTGTGGAATCGTATGTCATCAGGCTCGTACTTTCCGCCCCCAGTCAGGGGAGTGGAAATATCGAAACCCGATGGTCGAAAACGTTTACTAGGGATCGCGACAGTGCTGGATCGAGTAGGCCAAGGAGTAGTGAAGAGCTACCTTGAGCCCCTAGTGGAGCCGAAATTCCATGAAGATTCCTCTGGGTATCGCCCTGGGAAATCCGCCTTGGAAGCGGTCGGTGTAGCCAGGAAACGTAGCTGGAGTCATGACTGGTGTATAGCCCTAGATATCAAAGGATTCTTTGATAATTTGGATCATAGCCTAATGATGAAAGCCCTACGACACCCTACAAAAGAGCAGTGGATACATCTTTATGTAGAGAGGTGGCTGAAAGCCCCGCTGCAAAGAGAAGCTGGGGAGCAGCTCGCCAGGAGGCAAGGCACTCGGCAAGGCGGCGTGTTGAGTCCCTTACTGGCCAATATCTTCATGCATCATGCCTTTGATGAGTGGATGAAAAGACAGTTTCCCACAGTGAAGTTTGAACGTTTCGCTGATGATGTGCTAGTGCCTTGCAGCTGGCTCGTTCAAGCGGAGCACTTGCTGGAATCGCTCAAGGCCAGGTTAAAAGACAGCGGCCTAGAATTGAATGAAGAGAAAACGAAAATAGTGTATTGCAAAGATTCAGATCGAAGGGGCACTTATGCCCCTGAAAGCTTCGACATTCTAGGCTACACGTTTCGCCCACGCTTATCCAAGAATAGGTGGGGTAAAACGTTCTTAAATTTCACCCCAGCAATAAGTAATCAAGCAGAGCGAAGGATTGGGCAAGAGGTGCGTAGCTGGAGGCTTCATCAGAGAAGCGATAAGAGCCTAACAGACCTTGCGAGAAAGTTTAACGCCCAAGTTCAAGGTAGGGAAAATTACTATGGTGGTTACTATAAATCGGCCATGTATCCCCTATTAAGAAACCTAGAGCGTAATCTGATGCGCTGGGTAAGGAGGAAATCCAAAAGCTACCGAGGCCACAGAAGTCGAGCCAAAGATTGGCTAGGTCGGGTAAGAAGTAGCAAGTCACCTCTATTTGTGCCCTGGAGATTAGGGCTTGGCTCCGCGGTTGGCTAATGGGAGCTGTATGAGCTGAGAGGTTCACGTACAGTTCTGCGAGCAGCGTAGGGGGAGGTTCCCATCGCTGACTCACCGTGTAGTCATGGCCAAAAGCAGAGCTAACTGCCAACAAGCCATCGAGCAACTCACTGCCTGGTTGAAAACCAGCGGGCTACGTCTCTCAGCCCAGAAGACCAGAATATGCCACATAGAAGAGGGAATAGACTTCTTAGAGGTGAATATAAACGTCGGAAGCACGCAGGGAAGAAACGTGGCCAAATACTGTTAATAACACCAAGCAAGGAAGCGCAGGAACACTTTCGCCAAGAGTTACGTGCAACGTGGAGGCAGGCGGCAAACATGCTGTTGTCCGACGCGCTCACCACACTCAATCGAAAAATACTGGGATGGGGTAACTATTACCGACACTATGCATCGAAACGTACCTTTAAAAAGCTGGATCAATGGATGTGGCATAGACAGGTACGTTACAGATACAGACGACCTCCCAAGAAATCATGGTGCTGGTGCTACGCACGCTACTGGGGTAAACTACCCTGGAGAAAGAATAGCTGGCTATTTATGAATCCCCGCACAGGGCAATATCTCTATCAGCTGTCATGGATACCGATCCAACGCCATACGTTGGTGTGTGGCAGACACTCACCAGATGACCCCTCACTGCGGTCCTACTGGGAGAGAAGACAGCCAAAGAAAAAGCCCTTTAAAGGCCGATGCGCCCTATGCCAAGAAGCGCTGGACAACGGCGAGGAAACCCATATCCATCATCTACAAGCTAGAAGCGAAGGAGGCAGGAATGAGCTATCGAACCTATGCCTGTTGCATAGCCCATGCCACAGGCAAGTTCATAGCAAACATGGAGCACACCTGAAGCCTTT
>JAKSDE010000192.1 GCA_022360235.1 Cytophagales bacterium | reverse complement strand
TCCCTAATACAGGTGGATGGCAAAACTGGCAGACGGTAGCTGTAACCGTTCCCCTAAATGCCGGGGAGCAGATCATGCGGTTGGTAATGGATGCTGACGATCTTAACCTGGATGCCATGATCTTTAAAGAAAGTGCGCAAGCCCCTTCGGTTGAAAATGAATTTTTTGATGATTTTACCTACTCTGGCTACGCTGATCCTGTTTTGCAGGGTTTTGGCTGGAATGTAGTGGACGGGGTTAACGGCCCTATGACGGGTTCTATCTATGCAAAAGAACAGGTACAGTTTGTTAATGATCCCCAGCTAGCGGGCAATAAGGTTATGCATATTACCAATCGTGTAGCAGGGACTCCCACTAGTATTAGGAATGCTAGGATCGAATCCCAAATCATGT
This sequence comes from Cytophagales bacterium, assembly GCA_022360235.1. GTDB lineage: Bacteria > Bacteroidota > Bacteroidia > Cytophagales > Amoebophilaceae > JAKSDE01. The sequence goes on along the minus strand of JAKSDE010000192.1, from coordinate 624 downwards.
TCTTGGAAGGTACCTATGCCGCAAGGGTATATTTTGATAGCTCTCCTGCGAATAGCCAAGATGGTAATGTACAGACATTTTATACCATTAACTGGTCTCCTGGCAGCCCCGATTATTCTGAACTTGATTTTGAATATCTTCCCTACAATGTTTGGGGAGATAGGAACAAAAAAACGATGCATACCACTTCGTGGGCACGCGCCGGGGAAATAAGTGACAATGCAAACACCGAGATCCATGATGATTTCCAAGGATGGCACGATTTGGTGATACAGTCCACGGACGGCCAAAATGTACGATACTACATAGACGGGCAGTTGGTTTCCACACATACCGTTTCTAAGGGTGGTAACAGCGTGTATCCTCGCATGAATATGCAGATCGCCTTTGCCAACTGGATCTTTTTCAATGACCAGGTGAACGTGGGCCCATCCACACAACCAAGAACTACGACGATGAAAGTGGACTGGGTATACCATGCGAAAAATACAAGCTTATCCCCGGCAGAGGTCTCTGCTAGGGTGGAGACACTCCGTAGCAGTGACCAGCTAAGATTGAATACCATGGCTCAAGGGCCAGTGAATCAACCCCCGGTTGTCACTGTTACCTCTCCCGCAACAGGGG
>JAKSDE010000164.1 GCA_022360235.1 Cytophagales bacterium | reverse complement strand
TTTAAAATTTCATTAGCTATTTGGACACCCACCCCCGGTATTTTGGTAAGCTTTCTTTGGGAGCTTCTGAAGATTTCTTGTGCCGATCCAAACTGACAAATTAGTTGTTTGAAAAGCATGCATCCTACGCCTTTAATCATGTTGAGGGCTAATTGATAGAGTTTTTCTTGTGTATTCATTTGTTTGAAGTTAGGGGATATTTTACAAGCTTATTCTCCTCAATATTAATCATATTTATTAGTTTTTTCAAGTGTTCAAAAATAATTACTTTAATTTGAAGTGGATATCTTTGTTTGCCGCAGGTTAAGGCGTGATCTATTCATTTTTACCCAGCTGATCTGGACCTAGACTATAGGGGCTGAGCTAATGAAATCTACCTATGATTCATACTCTCCACAACCCACCTAAAACTCAGAACTCGAATACCTTTGGACAGTAAAATTTGCCGCTTCAATTATTGTAATGCTTAACTGATGACGCACCACCGTACATTTACTTCTGCACGTGCTCTAGAAGAAGCACTCTCCGCCATTTCACTGGCTATCTTGTTCAAGAGGTCTCTATGGTGTGGATTCTCGAGAGAAACAAACGCACCATCCGTTGCTGATTGCCCCACTCGTCGTGCTGTTCTTTCAAGTTTAGAAGTGTTGTTGACTAGGGCTGCAGCACCACCATCCACAACGCCCCTACCTAGGTTACTGCCTGCACGGTAGAAAATAGGTAAGTTGCTAGCAACCCGATCAAAGAAGCCCTGGGTTAAATTGCCTGTAGTGGCTTGCAAAACATGCTGCATGGATAATCCTAGTTGTTCTGCTTCGCTCACATGCCCGAGCGTAGCAGCTTTTTCTTCTAGCGCTTGCGCTACTGCTGCATAATGAGGATTGTTGTGCTTATACATCTGGGCCAACATGAGGGGTGAGATGTTGTTGTTGCGGCTCTTGGCATGCACATTAGCGCCTAGTGCTATCAAAGATCTTGTAACGCTGAGATTATTGCGCATTACAGCACAGTACAAAGGTGTTAAGCCATTGGTAGCTTCTGTAGGATCAATATCAGCACCTTTGGAAACTAGTATATTGATAAAGTCACTATTCGCGGCAGCGGCATGGTCTGTGTTAGGTGCATACAAGGCAAAGTAATGCAAAGGCGTAAGCTCATGAATGTCTGTAGCATGAATGTTAGCACCTTGCTGGAGTAATCTCCGGGCGCATTCCCAATCTTGACGTTGGATGGCTTCATGAAGCAAGGTAAGGCCATAATGGCTCGCTGTGGGAGGAGCAGCGGTCATGGCATCGGTCGTAATCGCTTCATGAAATACTGTGACTGCTTGCGAAGCAGATCGCTGCGAGGCACTATCCCTATCTGTAGCAGGTGGCAAAGAGGCCTCCTCAATATCGGCCCCATATTGGTATAAGAAGTCAGCTACTTGATAGTGGTGGTTTCTATAAGCCAACCGCAAAGGCGTATCCCCTTGGTGATTGCAGGAAGAGACCATGGCGTCATACACCACGGAGCGCTTGGTAGCCACCAACTCATCATCGATCGAATAACCCAGCTTTACTGCCTGTTTATTATAAATAGCAGCTACAGCTTCCAGCAGCTCTTGCACCACCGCTTGATGGCCTTGCTGCGCTGCGAGATGCAAAGGTGTATCACCTTGGTTGTTGGGTATGTTCAAGGGAATTTCTTGGCGCAGCATGTTCCTAGCAAGCACCCGGGCACTTTTAGCATGTCCCTGCTGTGCAGCTGTATGCAGGGCTGTGTTGCCTGTTTTGTCTTGTGCTTCCAAGCTAGCCCCCTGCTTTATCAATATCCACACTATGGCAGTATGCCCACCCGCTGCAGCTGCCTGCAGGGCTATGTTACCTGTTTTGTTTTGTGCTTCCAAGCTAGCTCCCTGCTGTATCAATATCTCCACTATGGCAGTATACCCACCCCCTGCAGCTGCCTGCAGGGGCGTAGTGCCATCTGCTGTAGGTGCGTTGATGGCAGCACCCAGCTGCAGCTGGCGTTGCACTGCCCTTGTCTCCCCTACCGCTGCGGCTGCCTGCAGCGGTGTCATGCCAGCTTGTACTTTTTCTAGGAAGGGGAGGGTTTTTGTGTCCTTAAATCTGCCCGCTATTATGTCCCGTACCTTAGCCTCTACCTTAACGCCCTTTTCTATCAGCAGGACTACCACGTCACGGCGGCCCCTGGAAGCTGCCCGATGCAGCGGCGTCAGATCACTTTTATTCCTCGCCTCTACCTCAGCGCCCTTTTTTATCAGCAGTTCTGCCACGGCAAGGTGGCCGCACTGAGCTGCCCAGTGCAGCGGCGTATTATTCCAGTCATCCCTAGCCTCTACCTTAGCGCCCTTTTGTATCAGCAGTTCTGCCACGGCAAGGTGGCCTCTCTCAGCTGCCTCGTGCAGCGGCGTCCAGTCCTTAGTACCCCTCGCCTCTACCTCAGCGCCCTTTTTTATCAGCAGTTCTGCCACGGCAAGGTGGCCCCTACTAGCTGCCAAGTGCAGCGGCGCCACATCCCATTTATCCCTCGCCTTTACCTTAGCGCCTTTTGCTATCAACAGTTCTGCCACGTCAAGGTGGCCCCCCCTAGCTGCCGAGTGCAGCAGCGTCCAGTCCTCGTTATTCCTCGCCTCTACCTCAGCGCCCTTTTCTATCAGCAGTTCTGCCACGGCAAGGTGGCCTCTATTAGCTGCCTCCTCCAGCGGCGTGTTACCAAATTTATCCCTCGCCTCTACCTTAGCGCCTTTTGCTATCAACAGTTCTGCCACGACAAGGTGGCCCTCTTCAGCTGCATAGTGCAGCGGCATCTTACCCCATTTACCCCTCGCCTCTACCTCAGCGTCCTTTTCTATCAGCAGTTCTGCCACATCACGGTGGCCCTCCTCAGCTGCAAAGTGCAGCGGCGTCCAATCATCTTGCGGCGTCCAATCATCTTTAGCCCTCGCCTCTACCTTAGCGCCATTTTCTATCAGCAGTTCTGCCACGTCACGGTGGCCTCCCTTAGCTGCCCAGTGCAGGGGCGTCCTATTCCTTTCATCCCTAGCATCTACCGTAGCGCCCTTTTCCAAAAGCGCTCGCACTGCTGCTAGATCGCCTTTCTTAGCGGCTTCATGCAAATTGTTACCAGCTACTTCGACGGGTTGTTCATTGGCATGTAATAGAGTGAAATTCTTTTTTGTTATACAACTGCTTAGGGCTAGTACAAGCCCGAGACATAAATAGGGTTGGATTTTGAAGCGTTTCATGATTGTACGTGTTTTCATAGTTAGTAAGCTAAGCGTTGATTTTTAATTTCGTAAATTCATTTTCTATAGTTGTAAGTTAAGTATTAATTTTTAATTTTACAAAATAATAGTAGAAAATATATATTTCGTTTCAGCATTAGATAGTAACGATCGAATAGTAAATAGTGCTAATTTCCATAGATGTAAGATAAGTGTAATTTTTAACTTTGCAAATGCATAGTAGAAAATGCATAAGTAGAAAATGTATATGTCGTTGCAGCATTAGATAGTAACGATCGAATAATAAATAGTTCTAATTATAGAAGGTCTTGCTGTGCTGCTCCAGGAGTTGACATTCGCTCTACTTGGCATACTCCCACTCCTGAAGGGTATTACAAGGTACAGGGCGGCACCTCCATGGCTGCTCCGCATGTAGCAGGCGTGCTTTTGGCGAGCGATGGTCAGCTTGAAGCACAAGATAGCGTTGCTTATAACGGTATTAGCATGCCTCTATACACCGTAAAACGCTAGTATTCTTTTCATGGTCAACTACGCCGCAACTTTAAACTTATTACCGGGTAAAAATTTTACGACTCCCTTGAGCTCTAGTCGCATTAGCATAGCGGCTAGGTGGTTAAGGGGGATTTGTGTTTTACAGCTTAGCTCCTCGATAGCTACTTCTTTTTGAAGGGTTTCGAGGGTCTGAATAGCAACTTTTTCTTCTGGGTTAAGTTCGGGAAATTGATCTACTAAAGTTTTTTTAGCGCTGCTCATCGTGTCTTCTGCATGCCAATTCATCATGTAAGCTATATCAGCAGCACTGGTTAAGATATTGGCTTGATGGGTTTTAATTAGATAGTTGCAGCCTGCTGAATAGGTTTGATGAAGGCTGCCTGGCACAGCAAAAACCTCTCTGTTGTAGTCATTAGCAAAATTTGCGGTAATTAACGCACCACTCTTCTGCCCTGCCTCTATCACAATGGTAGCATCGGACAGCCCTGCAATTATTCTATTTCTCGCTGAGAATTGATGGGCTTCTGGCTGCGTTTGAAGCTTGTATTCACTCACTAACCCACCCTGGTTCACCATTGCTAATGCGGTTCTTGTATGCGTTGAAGGATATAATACATCTACCCCTCCTGCTACAACAGCTAAAGTGGGTAAATTATTTTTTAATGCAGCTCTGTGGGCATGAATATCGATTCCATAGGCTAACCCACTTACAATGAGCACGTTGTAAGTAGCTAATTCTTCTATAAGTTCTTCCACTACCTTTACTGGGTAGCTTTTCTAGTACCTACAACGCTAATAACTTTAGGTGTATTGAGATTGGCTTTACCCTTAACATATAGCAGGGGGGGTGCATCATTAAGCTGTTGAAGACGTTGTGGGTAAGTGTCATCTTTATAGGAAATAATTGCCACATTCTCTTTCTCATGTTTTAGTAGTGTTGCTTCAGCAGCCTTGAGAGTGTCTTTTTTTAAAATTTCATTAGCTATTTGGACACCCACCCCCGGTATTTTGGTAAGCTTTCTTTGGGAGCTTCTGAAGATTTCTTGTGCCGATCCAAACTGACAAATTAGTTGTTTGAAAAGCATACATCCTACGCCTTTAATCATGTTGAGGGCTAATTGATAGAGTTTTTCTTGTGCATTCATTTGTTTGAAGTTAGGAGATATTTTACAAGCTTATTCTCCTCAATATTAATCATATTTATTAGTTTTTTCAAGTGTTCAAAAATAATTAATTCCATTTGAAGTTGGGTATCTTTGTTTGCCGCAGGTTCAGGAGTGATCTATTCATTTTTACCCAGCTGATCTCTTAGCGTTATCAGTAGAGTTTTGATATTTTTGAGGGCTTCTACGAAGACATGACTGCCTTTAAGTGTGTGCTTATTGTTCTGCAATACTTGGTTAGCCCCTTGAAGTGTATAACCTTGCTCTTTAACAAGATGATAAATTAATCTAAAGTGATTTATATCTGCTTTTGTGTATCTTCTCACTCCTTTTTTGTTTTTTTTAGGCTTGAGTGACTTAAATGTATTTTCCCAAAATCGTATTAAAGAAGTAGATACATGAAGCATTTTAGCTACTTCACCAATAGAATAATATTTTTTTTCAATATTTTCTTCTTCATTAGGCAAGTTTGATTTTTTAAGTTATACTACCAGTTTTTCTTTAGCGCTAGGCAAAAATTTCAGTGACAGGTAGTGTATAGAATGAAAAAGTTAGTTGATCACGAACTAAAAATATACGCACAATGTAAGAAACTTTGTCTATGAGAAAAATCTTGCAAGGAAGAACACGATCTTTTACCGCTCATAGAGATTAAACGAAGGATGAATGTCAAGTTGGGAAAGCGTTTTTTCAAGTGAACAAGCGTATAGGGTTGAAATAGTGAAGGCCCTCCTAGGCGAACATAATATTAACGCTGTAATAGTCAATAAACGAGACACTGCTTACCATATTGGTCTACTTGAAGTATATGTTGCTTCGAAAGATGTTTTAAAGGCTACTAAAATTATTAGAAATGACCTCCATTTTGAATAGATACAGTAATTTGAAGCAAAGAATTATTTCTGCATTAGTCACAGGGCCTATTGTTATCACTGCCATCTATTGGAATGAATGGAGCTATTTTATAGTCTTTTTCATTATAGCTATGTTGTCTATGCTTGAATTCTACAGGCTTGCTGCGCTAGCTGGTGTAATGCCACTGAAAGGATGGGGAACCTTTAATGGCCTATTAATTTACTCCCTAGTATTCATGAGTGAGAAAGAGTTGATCCCTGTAAAATACCTCTATACCTTACCGCTCACCATAGCTTGTACCTACCTTATTAAGCTTTACAAAAAGAACGAGCCCCAACCTTTTACTAGCATCGCTTCTACTTTTTTAGGCATCATTTACATAGGTTTACCCTTTGCTATGCTCCACTTGATCGCTTTTTCAAAAGGCTTTTATAGCTACGAGCTTGTTATAGGCTTTTTGCTAATCTTATGGGCGAATGATACAGGTGCTTACTTTGTTGGATTAAGCGTAGGTAAGACAAAACTCTTTGAACACGTATCTCCTAAAAAGTCTTGGGAAGGTAGTATAGGGGGAGGAGTGACTGCTTTAGTTGTAAGTTATGGTATATCTTACTACTTTAAAATTTTGGATAGAGGGGAATGGATGGCTATCGCAATGATAATGGTTGTTGCAGGAACCTATGGAGATCTCGTAGAATCACTCTTCAAGCGAAGTATAACAATCAAAGATTCAGGTAATTCGATTCCTGGACATGGAGGAGTTTTAGATCGATTTGATAGCTTCTTGATAGCTATTCCTTTCATTTTAGCTTTAATAAAGCTGTTTTTCTAAAACTGAAATACGAGCAAAACATTATAACTTTTCTGTGGTATTCAGAATTTTAAAAAAAAACAATAATATTGCACACCACTTAAAGCATTAATTTCAAGTATAAAAAACTAAAAGTCTTGCTTATGGGTTATATTGAACCTGCTCCTATCAAGGACAAAGAAAATCCTTTTGAATCCATGATGTTGAGGTTTCAGGTTGCCTCAGAGATCCTTGGGTTGAACGAAAAAGTATATAACGTACTTAAGAATCCTTACAAACAAGTGATTACTTCTCTACCCATTACTATGGATGACGGTAATATACAGGTTTTTGAAGGCTATCGTGTTATTCACTCCAACATATTAGGTCCTTCAAAAGGTGGTGTAAGATATGATATTAATGTCAACCTTGATGAAGTAAAGGCCCTCGCTGCTTGGATGACTTGGAAATGCGCAGTGGTTGATATACCTTATGGGGGAGCAAAGGGAGGGATTAAATGCAATCCAAGACAAATGTCGAGCGGAGAAGTTGAACGACTTACAAGAGCTTATACACTTTCCATGATTGACATATTCGGGCCTGATAGAGACATTCCTGCACCAGATATGGGCACCGGGCCAAGAGAAATGGCTTGGCTAATGGACGAATACTCTAGAGCGCATGGTGTAACCGAAAATGCTGTTGTCACAGGAAAGCCACTCGTATTAGGGGGTTCGCTCGGCAGAACGGAAGCAACAGGAAGAGGTGTAATGGTCTCTGTCTTAGCAGCCATGGAAAAGTTAAAGATTAATCCCTATAATGCCAAGATAGCTGTACAAGGATTCGGAAATGTAGGGTCACATGCAGCACAACTCTTAGAAGAAAGAGGAAGTAAAGTTGTTGCTATCAGTGATCTCTCAGGAGCTTACTTCAATAAGAAAGGGGTCGATATAAAGAAAGCAGTAGCCTATAGAGCAACGCATAATCATAGTCTTGAAGAACTGCCAAAAACGGAAAAGATTCCTAAAGAAGATCTTCTTACACTTAAGGTGGATGTACTTATACCAGCTGCAGCAGAAGATGTTATTACGGTAGATAATGCGTATCAAATACAAGCAAAACTTATTGTAGAAGGTGCTAATGGACCTACCTCTGCAAAGGCAGATAGCATTATCAATGAAAAAGGTATTACAGTAGTACCTGATATCTTAGCTAATGC
>JAKSDE010000455.1 GCA_022360235.1 Cytophagales bacterium | reverse complement strand
TTTGTCTTCAAGATATCCTATATTACTAGATGGTTTTTATCAATAAAAAAGCTTGTTATGTACTGGACGTTTGAATTAGCATCTTATTTAGACGATGCTCCTTGGCCAGCAACTAAAGAGGAGTTGATAGATTATGCGAAACGCTCAGGAGCTCCCCTAGAAGTAGTAGAAAACTTAGAAGAACTCGAAGATGATGGAAAGCCTTATGAGAATATTGAGGAGGTCTGGCCTGATTATCCAACTAAAGATGATTTCCTCTTTAATGAAGATGAGTATTAGGCGGATGAGTATGAAGCTATTTTTGTAATTTAACCACAATAAGTTTAAAGTGGGGAGATAGGAAATTTTAGCGGCCTCAACAAAAACGGATGGCTTCCTAAGAAAAATGAAGTACATCAAGGGTCAATTATACCATTTCTGGGGAGGGGCGTGTTTTTAACTTCGAGTTTTTGTAGGTTTTCTAATAGTCTACCTGCTATTCTACACTTAGTCGGTTGTAGTGAAAGGGGGGGAAGGAGTTCTGTGTTTTACTTCTACTTCATGAAGCGCTAGCAGAGGCGTTAAAAATGCTTCTAAGTGATACATATTCATTTGGCTCGCTGCATCACAAAGTGCATTTTCAGGCGTAGGGTGTACTTCTATAAATAAGCCATCTATACCGGCTGCTACCCCCGCCCGTGCAAGGGTAGGTAGAAATTCGCGTAAGCCCCCTCGTGGATCTGCACTCGGAATACCATATCTACGGATGGCATGTGTAACGTCAAAGACAGTAGGATAACCAATTTTCCTAAGCAAATAAAAGCTCCGAGGATCGACAATGAGGTCATTATAACCAAAAGTATATCCACGCTCTGTGAGAATGATGCGCTCATTACCACTCTCTACTACTTTCTGAACAGGCTTGTCCATATTTTCTGGCGCTAAAAACTGACCATGTTTTAGATTGATTACTTTCCCTGTTTGTGCTGCTTTTGTCACTAGCTTTGTCTGCATACACAAGTAAGCTGGAATTTGAATGACATCTAATACCTCTGCTACTTGATCAGCCTGGTCAGGATAGTGAATATCCGAAAGGAGGGGAAAGCCAAAATCTTCTTTTATCTTTGCCAATACCTTAAGCCCTTTTTCTACCCCTACCCCTTCATAATATTTTAGTGAACTCCTATTATCTTTTTGAAAGGAGGATTTATAAATAACAGGAATCGCTAACTTCTCTGAAACTTTTTTCAAATGTTCTGCTACCTTCATCATCGTCGCTTCTTTTTCAATGACGCAAGGACCAGCTATCAAAAAAAGTTGATCAGAACCACATGAAACCGTACCTACTTGAACAATTTTCTTACGCATAATAGTCTTGGATAGTAAAGTATAGTACAAATTTAGACTATTTCTACGAATGATTTTAGTTCTTGGTTTCGAGTTCCTGGTTTCGATAGGGGACTACCGTGTTGAATACTTGTTAAGGGCTGACTAGATAGAAAGGTGCCCATAGCTTATAAATTATTGCACAAAAACTACTTCTTTAAGTTCATAGTGTTTCAAGTGGCTGCCATTTCTTTGAATGACCAATCTTCCGTACTGATCTATGCCTGTAATTTTTCCTTTAAAACGACCTTCTTGGTCTTGAAAGGTATGTGTTTCACCCATCCAGTAGAGGTGCTTATAGTAGGCTTCTTGCAAGTCTGCAGACCCATGCGCTTTGAGTTGTAGATAGTTTTTTTCTAGCGTTTCCAAAAGTTGGGATAATAGCCTGGGCAATGCCACTGCTTGTCCGCTCATCTGTAGTAAAGAAGTTGCTCCTTCAAAGTCAAAATTTTCTTGATTGATATTTAACCCAATCCCTACGATCGATGTTGCTAGCCTTTTTCCCTGAACAGCATTTTCAATCAAGATTCCCCCTAGCTTAAGATGCTGGCAATACAGGTCGTTCGGCCATTTTATTTTTAAGCCATTTGTTATATATTGAGCCAAAACTTGCTGAACAGCAAGGGAAACGCTCATAGTAAGGGAAAAGCTCTCTGCGACTTCTAAAAAAGTGGGGTAAAGCACAAGCGAAAAGGTAAGATTCTTGTAAGGGATACTCAACCAAGTACTTCCGCGCTGGCCTTTTCCGTGGGTCTGGTGCGCTGTGATAATCAGGGTGCCTTCGGTTAACTTTTTCTTTGCTAAAAGTTGACCAGCTAACTGGTTGGTAGAAGGACAAGTAGCACTATATACCCTATCATGTCCAAAAAAATGCGTATTGATACTTATTTTTTCCCACATTTTTTTTACTTTTGCAGGGCAAACTAGCAAAGAGTCATCAAAGAAAGAAAGGTTTTGAAAGATTCTGACCTACTTGCATACGTCATAGTTTCGGGAATGCAAGAAAAGAAAGCACAAGCTATTACTGTCGTAGATCTAAGAAATATTAATAATGCTGTTGTAGACTACTTTGTTATATGTTCAGGGACTTCTGGAAAACAAGTGGAGGCCATCGCTGACTCCATTGCTGAAGAAGTTTATAAAAAAACAAAAGAAAATCCTTGGAAGCAAGAAGGGAGAGACAGCAAAGAATGGATTTTGTTAGACTACATAGACGTAGTGGCGCATATATTTCATACGCATAAAAGAGCTTTTTATGCACTAGATACGTTGTGGGGAGATGCTGAAATTACGCATATAGAAAATCCATAAAATTTTATTTTTGTAGAACCAGTTTGGTTTATGAATAGCGTTTACCCTCATTTGTACGCTCCTTCATAGCTACCAATACGTATTTTAATTAAGTGAACTAATAGTATAAAATCGATTAAAAAATGAAAAAAGGTAATAAAGATAATGACCTAAGTAACAGAAACGTTCGTGCTCAAAATCCTAAACAAACTTGGCTCATCTTCCTTTTACTTCTCTTCATTGGTACGACGCTCTATTTGAATAAGTTCAAAGATATTATTACTATCTCTGAGCGTAGATTTGAAACAATGATGCGCAGTGGAGTCGTAGAGGAAGTAGTGCTCGTTACTAATAAGAATCTTGTTGAGGTTACTTTAAAAGAGGAGGCTTATAAGCAAGAGCCTTATTTTAGTGAGCTGCATCAATCTGGCAAGCTTGTCCAAAAAAAAGGACCGCATTATTCTTTCAAAACGCCTTCTGTTCAGGTGTTTAACGATAACTTCAAAGCATTAGAACAAAAACTGGACCCTGGCAAAAGAATAGGATACACTACTGAAGAGCGTGACTTGCCTGGTTTATTGCTCAGTTGGGGATTTTTATTGTTCATTTTTTGGGGATTTTGGATGTTCATGCGTAGAATGGCAGGGCCTGGAGGGGCAGCAGGGCAACTTTTCAATATTGGAAAATCAAGAGCAGCTCTTTTTGACACAGAAAATCAAGTAAAAGTTACCTTTGATAATGTAGCAGGCCTCCAAGAAGCAAAAGAAGAGGTCAAAGAAGTCGTAGAATTTCTTAAAAGTCCTGACAAATTCACGCAACTAGGGGGTAAAATACCCAAAGGTGTCTTGCTGATAGGCACTCCTGGGACAGGAAAAACTTTATTAGCCAAGGCAGTAGCAGGGGAGGCAGGGGTACCTTTCTTTTCTTTATCAGGGTCAGATTTTGTAGAAATGTTTGTAGGGGTAGGTGCAGCGCGTGTAAGAGATCTTTTTAAACAAGCCAAGAAAAAAGCACCTTGTATTGTCTTTATCGATGAGATAGATGCGGTTGGGCGTTCGAGGGGAAAAGGTTCTATGCCAGGAGTAAACGACGAAAGAGAAAATACACTTAACTCACTGCTAGTAGAAATGGATGGCTTTGCTACCGATTCAGGAGTAATTATTCTAGCGGCATCGAATCGACCTGAGATCCTTGATTCAGCACTCTTAAGGCCAGGCCGATTTGATCGGCAAATTAGCATCGATAAGCCTGATATGGCTGGCAGAGAAGAAATCTTTAACGTACATATGAAACCTTTGCGATTGGCAAAAGATGTGCATGCAAAGAAGCTCGCTGCACAAACGCCAGGGTTTGCTGGCGCAGAAATCGCTAATGTCTGTAACGAAGCTGCCCTTATTGCTGCGAGAAAAGATAAAAAGTTAATTCAGATGGCAGACTTCCAAGATGCTGTTGATCGGGTCATTGGAGGGCTTGAAAAGAAAAACAAAATCATCTCTCCTCAAGAAAAGGAAATTGTGGCTTACCATGAAGCAGGGCATGCCATAGCAGGGTGGTTTCTAGAACATGCAGATCCATTGCTTAAGGTAAGCATCGTCCCACGAGGAGTCGCTTCGCTAGGGTATGCACAGTATATTCCTAAAGAACTGTTTTTGTATCAGACAGAACAGATGCTAGATGAAATGACGATGGCACTAGGAGGAAGGGCTGCAGAAGAAATCACCTTTGGAAAAATATCTACAGGCGCCTTAAGCGACTTAGAAAGTGTTACTAAATTAGCTTATAGTATGGTGACGATCTATGGAATGAATGATAAGATTGGCAATATATCCTTCTATGACTCTAAACGATCGGAGTATAATTTTGCAAAGCCCTATTCTGAAGCTACGGCTAAAACGATCGATGAAGAAGTAAGAAGTATCATCACCCAAACTTATAAACGTGCCAAAGAATTATTGCTCAAGAAAAAGAAAGAGCTAGAAGTTGTTGCCAGAGAATTACTGAAAAAAGAAATTATCTTTCAGACCGACCTCAAAAAACTGATTGGCAAAAGGCCCTTCCATAAAGAGACAGCGTACGAGGCTTTTATAAAAGGAACAAGTACTAAAAAGGGAAATAAAAAAGCAGACACAAAAACCAAGAAGCCGAAGAGAGCCCGATGAAACTACGACTAAAAAACCAACCTCAGATTCAGCTCTATAAATAAGGGATCACTAATAAGGATATGTTATGACAGTTACACTTTTCATCATCATTGTCACTTCTGCGTTGAGTTTTTATGCATGGCAAAGAGGAGATATCATGCAGAAGTGGTTACTGACCCCTTATCGTATACATCGTCATAACGAGTTTTATCGCTTCCTTACGTCAGGGTTGATTCACGCTAATTTTACCCACCTATTGTTCAATATGCTAACACTCTACTTTTTTGGTGAATTGGTAGAAATAATCTATCGCTATTACTTCGGTAATAAAAGTTCCCTATTTTTTGTCCTGCTCTATGGAGGGGGTATTGTCCTTTCGGGTGTCCCCACTTATTTGAAGCATAAGCAGCATGCGCACTATCATTCGCTCGGTGCTTCAGGAGGCGTTGCTGCTGTCATTTTTAGTAGCATTTTATTTCATCCTCTTTCTTATATCTGTCTTTTTGCCTTTATTTGTTTACCAGGATTTATCATGGGGGGCTTATATTTACTTTACAGTTACTACTTTAGCACAAAGCAGGCCGATCACATTAATCATGATGCACACCTTTGGGGAGCTATTTATGGTGCTATCTTCAGTATTATCTTGCACCCCAAGGTAGTGATTTATTTCTTTTACCAGGTAGTAAACTTTGTTAAGGGTTAAGAGAAGAAGACCCTGCTCTCCCTTTGTCAAAGTTTACCGCCTCAAGCCTTTTGTACTAAGACTTAGCCGATAGCTTTTTCAAACCTTATAGCTACTTCTTTCCAGTGAACGAGGTTCCAGAAAGCCGCAATATACTCAGGTCTACGATTTTGGTACTTGAGGTAATAAGCATGCTCCCACACATCTAATCCCAAGATCGGCGTCCCTTGGCACTCTACTACATCCATGAGAGGATTATCTTGGTTAGGTGTAGAACATACACATAAC
>JAKSDE010000453.1 GCA_022360235.1 Cytophagales bacterium | reverse complement strand
GCCTCCCCGACCAAGAGCACTTTTTGAATCGCTCGCCCTGGCTCATCTGGCTTGGTGCTTCTGCTTTTAAACAGGTCCTCCAGGGCTATGGGGGTTTTGACCCACTCCAGCCGCTCATGATGGGTAGACAAATCGTCTTGTTGGCCCTCACGGTCTGCCTTAACCTTGACTTGCTCGATCAGCATGAGTTGGCACTGGAGCGAGTCAACATGCTTGGGTTTCTCCCCTTCAAAGAGCGAACGAACCTGCGCAAAGTCTGAATGCTGGTAGTGGGCCCTGAGGGCTTGGCGGGCCTCTTGCACCGCTGCAGGGGCCGGGCTCTCTACTGGCGCCTCTTCTCTAAGGAGGCGATTGATCGTACTAAACAAGCCTCCTGAAGCAGGCGATGCTAATGGAGCAGGCAGGGCTCTGAGTTTCTCTTCCAGACTCTGCCCATCTAGCCACTGGGTGATGGGCTCTGGCACAGCTGCCGCCTTTCGGCGACCGGTGCCCCAGTGTCGGACCCTGCTGCTAGCACCTACTTTTGGGCTAGCAGTCAAGCTGTCTAAGGCCTTTTTAGCTTCCTCCTTTTCCTCTCCTTGGCTGTGTAGGGTGAGGGCAGCTAGGCCATCGAGCACTCCCTTCATCACTGCTGGATCACCTCCCCACGCTTCCGGCTGACCTAGGTCTTCCAGCCATTGAATACTTTTATGGCGCACCTCACCACTGGGGCCATGCAGGGCAAGCAGGCAGAGCTGCTGAACGATGCCAAAGTGCAAGGCCGTGCGATCTTCTTCCTTGTCCATGGCTACCTCCTTGTCCCTGAGGGTTTGTAAGCGTCGCTCAAACTCGCCATACTCATCGGCATTTTCCAGACTCAAGAGGCTGGCATGATTCATATCCTGGTGCCAATCATACCACGGTTTTGCCGCAATGCCCTGGCGAGCAAAGGCCTCTTGCAAGTCCCTATAGCCTGACTGAAAGGTATTGATGTTAAGCGTGGCCAAGGTACGGGCACATGCGCCTAGATCCAGGGAAATACCTCCTTGATAGAGGGAAATACCTCCTTTGAGGCCCTTCCCTACACGCCTAAGGATATCTTGTAAGCGTGTTCGGCGCCCCCCTAATTCTAAGCGCTGTAGGCTTTGTTCAAGGAGTTGGACGTGATAGCGGACAGGATAGCACTGAGCTTTTTGCTTCAAATCGGCAATCTGCGCTTTGAAGCGGCTGGAGAGCTCCTTCAACTGGCTAGGGTCAATACACTGGATGAGCATCAGGACCTGATGCAAGGCGTAAAGCGTGCTGCGGTGGGTGGGGTAGACATTCTCGTTGAAGACAGCCCCAGTGGTACCAAGCTTATCTAAGAGGTCATTACCTAACCGGATCAGTGTGGAAGGATCCCTGTCAAATACATCGCTATCCATGGTTTGTAAAGTGTACTCGAGCGCTTCTATAAGGGGGGTATCTCCGTATTTATTTTCTTGAATTTTATTGCATAGGCTTTCAAAGTAGCTTTTTAGCAACCGCTTATTTTCTGGCTTATCTGCCTGTATCTGTATGTTCGCTAAGGAGGTATACTCTTGAAGATCTGCTAGGGTCAAACTCAAGTTCCCGACAGACTGATTGTTGAACCACTCCATATATTTTTGTATCCACTGCTGCAGGACTTGTTGCTCCTCAGGTATCTGGGCGGCGTTTAAGGAGTCGACAAGGGCTTCTGTGCTCTTAATGTCCCCTTGCGCCATGCGCTCTTGGAGCCCTACCAGAGAGGAACCGCCGACTTGGGCTGTTAGCTCACTACCAGGAGCGCCCTCATTTACTCGATAGATCTCCTTTCTTTTACTACAGCTTACCGCTAATACGAGCCATAGCAATATTTTTAATCTTTTCATAATTTTATACTTTTTAGGTTTTTGATTAAATTTTATTAATAATTTCGTAATCTAAGCTATCTTTAGATAAAGTTTTACTGGGCTAAGTTAAAGAAAGATTTATAAAAAGACAAAAAATTTCCTAAAAAATTTTTCAATATTTTTTAATAGGAGCTGCGTAGCG
>JAKSDE010000181.1 GCA_022360235.1 Cytophagales bacterium | reverse complement strand
GAATAATTGGCAGAAATATGCGGTGAATAACTTTCAGTACTGGCCAAGAAATACACAATTATTATGACGTTCCTTCACTGTTTTTTTCTTTTTTTAACCACCGCGCCATTGCCCTACCCTACCTTAGTTCTTGGTTCCTAGTTCTGCTGTTGCTTTCAAAACATAGAAGGTGGCTGAGACTCCTTCAACAACCATGCCGGCCAGTGCTCCTTAGTTTGTCCATTCAATCATAAAGATCCGCCTTTGAAAAATGGCGTTCAGAGGAGCTGTAGAAAACGAGGCAGGAATTGCTTCCATTCAGTCATTGTTTACCCGCTTATAATCAAATACAGTGCTTAAAGAGGTATGTCGAGCAACTTTTTGAGGGAGAAAGGCGTGTTTTCTACACTCCCCTATCGAAACTAGGAACTCGAATACGACAACTTCGTTTTGTCAAGCGGAATATAGGTTATTAGGATAGTTACTGATGTTTTTTTCTTGAAGCATCGATAGCATATCATCTAGATACTTCCTATTATTAGCTAACCGTGGTACCTTACTTTGTCCTCCTAGCCTTCCTCGCTTCTTCATCCATTTATAAAATGTTCCTTCGGCAACAGCATGTACTACAGGCTTAGTAAGTGCCATATCTTTATAACGCTTAGCTTCATAATCAGCATTGACCTCTTGAAGCGTCTTATCCAGAATAGCTACAAACTTTTCAAGGCCTTTTGGAGGGGTCTTGAACTCAATAATCCATTCATGGCCTCCTCTTTTTCCTTTCTCAATATAAATAGGCCCTGCTGTGTAATTATAGATAGTCGCACCGGTACATTGACAAGCTTTTGTAATAGCTGTTTCTGCATTTTCAATAACTACTTCCTCTCCAAAAGCATTGATAAAATGTTTTGTTCGACCTGTAATCTTTATTCTAAAAGGATGAAGCGAAGTAAATTTGATCGTATCACCGATCTGATAGCGCCAAAGCCCAGCGTTGGTGTTGATCACTAATGCATAGGTTTTGTCAAGCTCTACTGCTTCAAGTCCAATAGTCTTCGGATTTTCTTTGCCAATTTCATCTAACGGAATAAACTCATAAAAAACACCATGATCTAATAATAGCAGCATATCTTTTTGATGTACTTGATCTTGCACGGCAAAAAAGCCTTCAGAGGCATTGTAAACTTCTAGGTAGTTGATATTTCCAGAGGAAATTATTGTCTGAAAAAGCGATTCATAAGGTTTAAAAGAAACTGCTCCATGAATAAATAGTTCTAGTGTAGGCCATATTTCATGAATATATTTTTTGTTTTTTATCTCCAAAACTTTTTGTAAGAGCAATAAAGTCCAGGTAGGAACTCCTGCAATACAGGTAATATCTTCCTCGGCCGTGATCTTTGCTATCTTCTCGATTTTCTCTTCCCACTGATTCATGAGTGCAACAGCTAGGCTTGGTGTTCTACTCCATTGTGCCCAAAAAGGAAGATTTTTCATAATTACAGCTGATACATCTCCGTACATTGTTTGGGAGTAAGGATGAAAGCTGTTAGGATATAGGCTGCCTCCTATTCCTATACTTTTGCCACTAAATATTTGACTATGAGGATAGTTTTTGATGTAAATAGTCAATGCATCTTTCCCTGCCTTGTAATGACATTCCTTAAGCGCTTCTGGTGATACAGGGATAAACTTGCTTCTTGCATTAGTAGTACCCGATGATTTAGCAAACCATTTGATAGGTGTAGGCCACAATACGTTTTGTTCATCCTTGAGGGTTCGCTCAATATAAGGGTAAATTTGCTCGTAGGTAAATGCAGGGACCTGCTTTTTGAAAGTTTCTATATTTCGTATAGTAGAAAACCCAAATTCTTTCCCAAAGACAGTACCTTTTCCTTTTTCAATGAGTTGTTCGAAAAGTAGTTCCTGTGTTTCAAAGGGATACTGTATGAGACGTTCCAACTGAGGTAGCCTTTGTTCTATAAACCAATTGAAGGCTTTACTCAATAGTTTCATAGTAGAAAAGCACTTAATTCAAAATTCCAAGATAAAGTATAATTTCGATTAGCCATAGATTTATCATCGCTCTATCTCAAAACATGGGAAGCTATATAGCCCTAGATGTTAATTAGATTTTTCTTTTTAACTCAAAGTTTTTGCCCAGATATACCCTTCGTACTTGTTCATCTGCAGCAAGTTCCTCGGCAGTACCCGCTTTAAGCAATTGCCCTTCAAACATCAAGTAAGCGCGATCTGTAATAGAAAGGGTTTCATTGACATTATGGTCTGTAATGAGTATACCGATATTTTTATTTTTTAGCTGAGCTACAATCATTTGAATTTCTTCTACAGCAATAGGATCGACGCCGGCAAAAGGCTCATCTAGTAAGACAAACGTAGGATCTACTGCCAAGGCTCTAGCAATCTCTGTTCTTCTTCGCTCTCCTCCAGACAACACGATACCCCTACTTTTTCTTATGTGGGTAATACTCAACTCTTCCAATAAGCTTTCCATTTTTTCTTTTTGTTTCTTTTTTGGCAAATCTGTCATCTCTCATACAGCCATTATATTTTCTTCTACGGTAAGCTTACGAAATACAGAAGCTTCTTGGGCTAGGTAACCAATTCCGTTTTGGGCTCTTCTATACATAGGCAACGATGTAATATCTTCATTATCGAGATAAACATTGCCTTTGTTGGGCTTTATAAGGCCAACGATCATATAAAATGTAGTTGTTTTTCCTGCACCATTAGGACCTAGTAAGCCTACAATATCGCCTTGTGCTACTTCTAGTGAGACCTCTTTCACTACAGCACGTTTTTTATATTTCTTGATCAGATTTTCAGCACGAAGCAGCATAAGAAAAATCGTTTTCGTATTTAATTAATTTTGCCTATTCTATTGAGCAGTAGAATGCGTTTAAATTTAACGCTAATTTTGAAAAATGACACTACCTAGTAGGAACACTATACGTAAAATGCCCGAGACTAATCCGTAGAACAAAATCTTGTATTTTTATGGACAGGCATGTTGAAATTTAAATAATTTTTGAAAAATCTCCTTTGCAAGCCAGTAGCAGCTTAGGTACTGTCGTCATAAAAAGCTAGCCCATAAGACAATGCACCGTAGTTGAATCGCTGCCAGAAAAGAACACGCCTTTTTCGCGCGCGTTGTACTAGAGAAGACTTCATCTTACATACCGTATAATTGATGCGCTTTTTTGTCCGTTAAATTGTAGTACTTAGGATTGAATCTTACAGTTATTTAAATAGGGTTTTTCTCTCCCAATAGCCAGGCCTTCTCCTCGGACACTCCGACTTTCATGGATATTCTAAACTTTTTCGTATATTTTTTGTCTTATTTTTTAATTGCGTGGCATCATCAACGAATACGGAACAAAATTAGCAAGCTATACAAGCAGCAGACGATATTACGAGGATATTGACTGATTTTGGTAGTGAATACAAAGGTCAATGCTGTTATAGGAAAACACCACGGCAGCCGTTGAGGGAAGGCGCAGCCAAGTGAGCGTGAGCCATTGAAAAACACCATGCGCTGATGTTGTATAAGGAAGTAGCTGACAGATGCGAATGAACGGACAAAAAAGCGCATAAATTATACGGTATGTAAAATGAAGTCTTGTCTAGTACATTGGTAGACAGTTTCTCTTGATG
>JAKSDE010000452.1 GCA_022360235.1 Cytophagales bacterium | reverse complement strand
TTGAAGTGGCTATACCAAGCCACTATGGCAATTTTAAACTTACGGCTTATCGCCAAACTAATAGCGAAGATATCCATTTGGCCCTTGTAAAAGGAGCATGGCAAAAAGATGAATCGGTGATGGTGCGTGTCCATTCTTCTTGTATTACAGGAGATATTTTTGGCTCTTTTCGTTGCGACTGTGGTAGTCAACTGCATACTGCTATGAAAATGATAGAAAAAGAGGGGAAAGGCGTAGTACTATACATGCAACAGGAAGGGCGAGGTATCGGCTTAATTAACAAATTGAAGGCTTATAAACTGCAAGAGGAAGGCCTCGATACGGTAGAGGCAAATCACAAGCTAGGCTTTAAGATGGATGAACGAGATTATGGAGTAGGTGCACAAATTTTACGCGACCTGGGTGTTACAAAAATCAGACTTGTTTCTAATAACCCCCAAAAAAGAGCGGCTTTGAAAGGGTATGGGCTAGAAATCGTAGCCACTGTTCCTATTGAAATTGCCCCTAATGCCCACAACAAAGCCTACTTGACTATTAAACGCGATAAGCTAGGGCACGAGATTTTGAAAGAAGGTGTGAAGTGTTAAATGATAAAATAAGGCAATAAACCAATAGATAAATGGCAAAGCCCCTTATTATCGTCACCAACGACGATGGTGTTACTTCAAAAGGTATACGCATACTCACTGAACTCATGGCGAGCATAGGGGAAGTTACTGTGGTAGCCCCTGATAGCCCCCAGTCAGGGATGGGGCATGCGATTACGCTGGACAATCCTCTTAGGCTTTATGAAACAGATAGGTATGGTAAAAGCAAGGTATACAAATGCTCTGGCACGCCAGCCGACTGCGTTAAAATTGCTAAGTCACATGTTTTAGGAAAAAAGAACGCTGATCTCATTGTCAGTGGCATCAATCATGGTAGAAACACTTCTATTAGTGTACTTTATTCAGGGACCATGTCTGCAGCGATAGAAGGGGCTATCGAAGGAACTCCTTCGATTGGCTATTCTTTATGTGAATTTGCCGAAGATGCTGATTTTTCGCATACCTACGATTATGTGCTTAAAATAGCCGAAGAGGTAGTAAAAAATAAACTGCCTAAAGGAGTAGCCTTAAATGTAAATTTTCCCAAGAAGCAGGAAGAAGCAATCAAAGGCATTAAAATTTGTCGACAAGCTACTACTAAATGGGACGAACACTTTGACAAACGCGCTGATCCCATGGGTCACCATTATTTTTGGATGGCCAGAGGTTATGAAATTCACGATAAAGGCGAAGACCATGATGAGTGGGCAATTGCCAATAACTATGTCTCCGTAGTTCCCTGCCAGTTCGACCTTACTGCCCACCATGCTATCAGTATTCTCAACGATGAGTGGGAGTTATCATGAAATGAGGCTACCTAAGCATGCGTCCCTTTATGGTCGCTCAAAAACTTCGCAAGCCCTTTATCAGTCAAAGGATGATGTAATAAGTCAGTGATTACTTTTAACGGACAGGTAGCCACATCTACTCCTATTTCTGCACATTGAATCAGGTGCATAGGGTGTCGAACCGAGGCTGCTAATACTGCTGTCGTGAAGTTATATTGATGGAAAATGTGTACAATCTGCTCAATAAGTGCCAATCCATCTGAAGCAACATCATCGAGTCTGCCAATAAAAGGGGAAACATATGTAGCACCAGCCTTCGCAGCCAACAACGCCTGACCCGCTGTAAACACAAGCGTACAATTGGTGTTCAATCCTTCGCTGCTCAAGTATTTTATGGCCTTGACACCTTCCTGAATCATGGGTATTTTGACCACGATTTTGTCATCAATCTTAGCAAGTTCTTCTGCTTCTTTAATCATCCCTTTCAAGTCAGTAGCAATCACTTCAGCACTTACATTATCATGTACGATGTCGCAGATAGCCTTATAATGATTTCTAATAGCCTCTTCACCGTGAATCCCTTCTTTGGCGATGAGCGAAGGGTTGGTAGTTACGCCGTCCAATATTCCGAGTGCATGGGCTTCTTGGATTTCTGCTAAGTTGGCTGTATCGATGAAGAATTTCATAGTAGTAGAATTTTTTGTTATTAGCTACAAAGATAGGAATTTTCTAGCAAAGTGGGATGCATCGACAGAAAGTGGACAAAAATGGCAAACCAAGTATCGCACCGCTACAACCGCCTACCCTTGCTTCTTTCCAGACCTGGGGGATTCAGCAGGAGCTGGTCGTACTGATTTGCCGACGCAAAGTTAACAACATCGACTGGATAATTCAAGTTCCGGGTTCTGGGTTCTGGGTTCTGGGTTCTGGGTTCCGGGTTCTGGGTTCTGGGTTCCGGGTTCTGGTGCGACGTGAAGTCATGCAAATAATTGTTCTGCTAGGGTGTGTCACGAAGCAAATGAATAAACAAGTTCATTTGCCTGCTGTAAATGAGATGGCGGAG
>JAKSDE010000451.1 GCA_022360235.1 Cytophagales bacterium | reverse complement strand
CATAAAGAAAAGCTTATCAAAGTGGAAGCAGCGCTTATGGAGGAATGGTTAGCCAAGAACAGGGATCAACCTATCGGTGGTCTTACCGCTCGTACCCATGAGGACTTACTCAATGTGTACCTGTTTGTAATAATCCTCCAGCGGGCCCTCAACGAGAGGCAGGTAGATTTATCTTCGTATGCAGGGATGGCCCAAAACTTAGAAGCAGGTTCATTCCAAGATAGTTTTAGAAAGATTCAAAGGGCGCTTAATGACTACCAGCACTATAGAGAAAAAGGAGATGAAGGAAAAGCTAACAAAGCAAGAGAAAAATTAAATGGGCTATTAGCTAAGTGGTTGGAGAACAACGAGCGTGAGAAAATCATTGTCCTCCATGATCTACTTGAGCTTACGCCGCAGGAGATAGCCAGGCTGAAGGAGGAGAGGGCCAAAGCACCCGTTAGAGAAACGCTAGCCTGGGGAGTAGATACAGTGAGAGAAGGCTTAAGGGGAGGAGTGGATGTTACTTTTGACTCCGTGATTATTCCTATTTCCCAGTGGGCTGCCATCTACACTACCTCCCAAATTGTGGGTAGAAGCTTACCCATAATACGTCATATACCTTATGCCAATACGGCGATAGGAGCAGCTGTTGTCTACCCGTTTCGTTGGTTCATTAAAAAGCCAGTAGATCTAGCTATGAAAATTCCTAGAGACCAACTATCGGAGGGAATAGGCGATACAACAAGGAGTATTTTTACTATGCTCAGCGGTGCCCTAGATACTGTCAGCAACGTCTCAGGTAAGGTGGGTCAACTAATGGTTAACCCAGGAGGTGGAGTGCAATCCGTAACCATAGGCGACGTAGAACAAGGAAAAGTCAAAGGAAAAGAAGACCCTTCCCAAGAAGCGCCTAGGCGAGAAATGAGTGGGCAAGATTTCATCGACCAAGTAAAGTTTAAAGATATAGTATTTTGTGAGGAAGTATTTCGTGATGCGTTAGAGCATCGCGTCAGTGCGGATAGTGATGAAGGAGGCGAAGTATTTCATGATGCGTTAGAGCATCGCGTCAGTGATGAAGAGTATGAGGAGTGTTATGGTACACCTGCTGCTGATAAAGAAGGAAAAGCAGTCACTCCCTCTAGGGAAGGAGACTCAATGGGGCCAAAAGCAGGAGGAAGGGGCGTAAGCGTAGGTGAAGTGAAAAGTACAAGGAGGGCTTCATCTTGGCTTTACCGCTTGCTGAAAACCCTAGGAATTTACTCTAGTTCTTAGTTATGAGCCTGTTGCAAAATTAGGTTATATCTCTTCTTTACAGGCTATATGAGCGGTTTTGATGCGTTTAGCAGCAGGCTAGTGCTGAGGTTGCTTTCAAAACACCTAACGATCCGCTAAGTCAGGGGCTAGGCTGAATCACACGCTCTTGCTCTTGTTAAATAAAAGCATGATGAATCTATTTCCCCTTTGGATTTGGGTACGGCTTTGCTATAGCTGAGTGAGTAGTCCCTTGATGGAATGATGGGACTTGGCAAAGCTAGGATAGCTGAGCAAGCTCTT
>JAKSDE010000489.1 GCA_022360235.1 Cytophagales bacterium | reverse complement strand
CTGACAACTCATATTCCATTGAATCAAGTTTCGACAGCAATCACTCAAGCCGGTTTAAAGAAAACCTTATTAACCATTATCGATGCTTTTAAGACACTAAATTTACCCAGTTTGAAAATTGCAGTGTGTGGACATTGAGAGCAACCATCTTTAGCATCACCTGTGGAAGCACAACTGCTGGTCGAAGATTAGCATATGCTCCAAGGCCAGCTCGCAGTCCCAAAAGACCGCGTTCAGGTCGCAGATCTGATGGAAGATTATCCCATTTATATCTGCATAGGAAGAGAGCATTTATGTCTCTAGCTCCAAGAGAACTTAACAACCACGAAACACAAATACAAACAGCTTCAACAGCCAAAGAATTATTAACAGAAACCAATTGGGCTTCTTGGGACAGGTAAGGAAGTTGTACACAATGTTTGAAATGATCCCTGTAGTAAAGTACTTTAAGGAATACCTTGCACCTGGATCCAATGAAGAAAAGACCAAACAACTAGTGTTTTACCAGTCATTATTTTACTGGGTTCTGCAAAATATAACAGATTACCTTTTAACAATAAGTTGTTACCAGAAGAAGAAATATTCCCACTAACTTTATAAAAGTCTTCAGATTTCTCTAAGCACAATGAACAGTACTTTGCTAACTATTGTTTGAATGGAAAATATCTCATACCTTCACAAAAAAACCTTTACATTTGCAGCAATTATGTTATAACAATGATAGCTTGCTTATCACGTGCTGTACCATAATAATACAACCTTTGTGGATCCGAATTTTTAAGAAATGCTGCAAAAGATCTTGGTTTCTATCCAAAAGGATCATTTCAAGTCGGTCACTCCAGGCCGAAGTTGTTCAACAAGTAGTACAATCTGTTCCTGATGGTGATTTAGGCTAGTGACAATAAGGTACAGTGACTTCGTAAAGTGCAAAATAAGAATTTTTGCACTGTCAAGAAATTCTATTGTTCATATGTACATTTCAATTAATGAAGGACCTCTCATACAAGTTGGATTGAATGAGTGCTAACAACAGACGCTTTGAGTG
>JAKSDE010000217.1 GCA_022360235.1 Cytophagales bacterium | reverse complement strand
TCCCATATTGGCCGAGGGACCCTTATCATCTCCTTCTTGTCCCATACTGGCCGAGGGACCCTTATCACCTCCTTCTTGTCCCATACTGGCCGAGGGACCCTTATCACCCTCTTCTTGTCCCATACTGGCAGAGGGTCCTTGAGCACCCCTTTCTTGCTCCATATTGGCAGCAGATCCTTCGTGCGTATCACTGCTTTCTATCTGAGTAGAATCATCCCTATACTCTTGGAGCAAGGAAACTACCTCACTGTGTTGATTTTCACCTGCCCATATTAATGCGGTACGACCTAAATCATCTTTAATATCTACTTTAGCACCCTTTTGCAGAAGCAGAGAGACGATCGTTGCTTGACCCTTTATTGCTGCCCGTATTAAGGCTGTACGACCTATTTTATCCTGTGTATCGACTTTACCTTTGTCTAAGAGCAAAGAAGCTGATTCGTAACATCCATTTTCAGCAGCCCAATGTAAAGGAGTTTTGCCGTTAGTATCTTGCGCATTTATAGTGTTTTCACTAGAATTTATAAGTGTTCCGACTACTTCTTCATGATTGTTCTTTGCTGCTAAATGCAAAGCAGTCATTCCACCACGCGTGCTTTGCTCTAATTTCGCACCTTTGTGCAGCAGGAATTCTACTACTGGCTTATGACCTTTGGCAGATGCTAGTTGTAGGGGAGTAAAAAGGGAATTGCTGAAACGAACTTTCTCGTTTACATCTATTTTGTTTTCTTCCACCATGTGCTGCACCTTTGGCAAGTCACCTTGCTCTAATGCCTGAGTGAAGTCTTCAGTATTATATACGCTTACTTCCAGCATTTTACTCAAGGAAAATGCTGTTTCTCTTTTTACGCAGCTTATAGTTAATATCAGGGCTAAAAATATCTTTGTTCCTTTCATAATTGTTGTCATATTACTGTGAATGGTGTTGTATAATTTCGTGTTATAATTTTTCTCCTACTATGTATTTGGTTGTGTATCCTTTATAAGTTGGCAGTATCGCTTCTAAGTAGTTCGACAGCTTCACCACTATCATTTTCTTCTGCCCATAACAAAGCGGTCTTTTGACCTCTATCTGCTATATCTTGCTTCGCATTTTTTTCTAGAAGTAGCTTTATTACTTGTACCTGGCCGTTTTTCGCTGCCCATATTAATGCAGTGCGACCAAAGTTATCTTTTGCGTTTATATCTATCTTCTCTTGGGATAAAAGAAGTTGTACCACCTCTCTATGGCCATATGCTGCTGCTAGCATGAGTATTGTTCTGCCTAAGTTATCTTTTCTGCTCACATCAGCACCTTTGTCTAGAAGCATATAAAAGGTATCTATTTTTCCCCCTATAGCTGCCCATTTAAGCGCTTCATAACCAGCATTGCCGCGTGCATAGGCTCCTTTTTCTATCAATAAGCAAATAACTTCTGGGTGTCCTCTTTTCCATGCCCACTCCAGGGCATTTCCTTTATTTCTATCTTGTGCATGTATGCTAGCGCCTTGCTTAAGTAGCCAACGCACAATCTCTACTTGACCATGATAGGCAGCCCATATCAAAGGGGTTCGCTCCAATTCATCTTTTGTTTCAATATTGACACCTTGTGCTATAAGCCTTGATACCATGTTTCCTTGTCCAGCCTCAGCTGCTTTGCGAAGGGCTAAGATCCCAATAGATTCCTCGAGCTCGGCTCCCTTGGCAAGGAGCTTGTCGACCATTGCTAATTGGCCTTTCTCAGCAGCAGCACAAAGGGCGGCGCTACCTGCAGAGACTCCCTCCTTGTCTTTTTCCTCGAGGCTTACACCCTCAGCAAGGAGCTTGTCGATCATTGCTAACTGGCCTGCCTCTGCAGTAGCACAAAGGGTAGCGTGATCAGCAGCTCCTCCATCGCGGTCTCTTTCCTCGAACCATGCGCCAGCAGCAAGGAGCTCGGTGACTATTTCCCACTGAGCTCTTTCTGCAGCAGCACGAAGGGCGGTGCTCCCTACAGTTGCTCCATCGCGATCTTTTTTCTCGAGCCTTAGCCCAGCCGCAATGAGCTTGTTGATCACTTCTAACTGGCCTGCCCCTGCAGCAGCACGAAGGGCGAGACGGCCAGCAGTTTGTCCGCTCGAATCTTCTTCTTCGAGCTTTACGCCCTTAGCAAGGAGCTTGGCAATCATTGCTAACTGGCCTTCACGTGCAGCAGCTTGAAGGGCGGCGCTGCCTGCAGTTTCTCCATCGCGATTTTTCTCTTCGAGCCTTACGCCCTTAACAAGGAGCTTGTCGATCATTGCTAAATGACCTTGCTTAGCAGCAGCAAGAAGGGCGGTGCTACTAGCAGTTACTCCCTCCTTATCTCTTTCCTCGAGGCTTACACCCTTAGCAAGGAGCTTGTCGATCATTGCTAACTGGCCTGCCTCTGCAGCAGCATGAAGGGCTGCGTTACCAACAGTTTGTCCATTTTTATCTTTTTCCTTGAGCTTTACGCCCTTAGCTAGAAGCTTGTCGACCATTTCTAACTGGCCTGCCCCTGCAACAGCGCGAAGGGCGGTGCTGCCTACAGTTGCCCCATACCTATCTTTTTCCTTGAGGCTTACGCCCTTAGCAAGGAGCTTGTCGACCATTGCCAAATACCCCCCCATTGCCTGATTGACCAATGCTCCTTGCTCGACCAAGAACTGAGCTACCTCCTTGTGACCCTGCTGGGCGGCGATCATGAGGGGGGTAGTGCCATCACTTGTAGCCTGGTTAGCCTGAGCTCCTTGTTGTACGAGAAACTGAGCCAGCTCGAGATGACCCTGATGGGCGGCGATCATGAGCAGAGTAGCGCCATCATTCATTGCCTGATTGACCAATGCTCCTTGCTCGACTAGGAACTGGGCCAGCTCGAGATGACCCTGTAGGGCTGCGATATAGAGCGGTGTCCAGCCATCACTCTTTGCCTGACTGACCGTAGCCCCTTGCTGTACTAAGAACTGGGCTACCCCAAGATGACCCTGCTGGGCGGCGATCATGAGCGGTGTCCTGCCATCACTAGCTGCCTGATTGATCATCGCCCCTTGCCCAACCAAGTTCTGTGCCCCTTGCCCAACCAAGTACTGGACCACCTCCAGACGGCCTTTCTCGGCGGCGATCATAAGCGGTGTAAAGCCATCACTCGTTGCCTGATTGACCGCTGCCTCTTGCCCAACCAAGAACTGGACCACCTCGAGGTGACCCTTATAGGTGGCGATCATGAGCGGTGTAAAGCCATCATTCGTTGCCTGATTCACCTGCGCCCCTTGCTCGACCAGCAAGCTGACCATTGATGTATACCCCAATTGGGAAGCATACATCAGGGGAGTCCGTTCCCGCGCTCCTTGCCCATTGTCTCTTACTACGACTTTTTCCAGCAACCTTCTGTCTTGATTAAGTAAATCGGTTACTCTAGCTGCGTCGTTATCATGAATAGCGTCGAAAAAGTATCTGCTAAAGAGGCATCGTGGTCTTGAGAGGCTGCCAGCGCCTGGCTCTGCCCACTACCAGAAGCACCCTCATGAACCCCAGTAGGCAGATCGCCCTGGGGCTCACTACTGCCTGATGCTTCACCAGCACTATCCCCTCCCCCTTTGAGTCCTTGCTCTCCGAGATAGACATAGGGGGACTGCACATGGATACGTTGCTTAGCATACCCGTCTGGTTTCTTTTTCAGGTCTGCTAGGGCCGCTTCGATGTCAACATCACGCCCACAGACTACAGGCAGCTCAGGTGCTCTATAAACATCATGGCCTCTTGCTGATTGTTTCCTCCTTCTCTGCCTTTCCTCTCCTCCTGAAGTGAACTTAAACTTTGCCTTCTGTTCTCGCTTTGCTAACTGCTTGTAGGACTCGCTATCCGCGAGAGCTAGTATCCCCTTATCCTCTACCACTAGCTGGGTAAACAATACTTGCTCGGCTAACTCCTCCTCAAGCTCACTGGGCACTTGCTCTAATCTAGCTAGCTGACTCTGCCTTAGCTGGGCTACCCGCTCTTCATAGCTAGCCTTAGACCCTGACTCCTCTTGTACCAAACCACGCAATGATGCTGGCAACCACTGGCTAACCTCTACCTCCTGGTAGGATACCGTCCTTACTTCCTGACCTTTCCTTATCATCTTCTCCTGCTCTTGCCCTACCGAGCATAGCTTGCTTACCTCTTCCTCAAGGCGCTCTTCATCCAGCGCTCCATAATGGAGCATCAGTTCAGCGCTTATCGGACCACAGGACACTAGCTGCTCTTCTTGCTGTATCATTGTCCTTGAGAGATATAGCTCCTCCACTAGCCCTTGCTCCTTTACCTCTCCTAAGGCTTCATAGAGATCTTGGTGCTTGCTTACGCCTACCGGATTGAGTAGAATTAGCTTATTCCCATAGAGCAGCCCAAATAGGTAATGATTCACACCAGCTCCAGGCTCTTTACTGATGAAGAGCGCTGCTTTTCTGTTTAGGGCACTCTTCAAGACCTGTAATTGCTCTAGCTGATTGGCAAAGCTTGTCTTGGGTGCAGTAGGATCATGAAACACTACCTTGAGCAGATGGCGCTGCGTCTCTCTTAGCGTCTTGGCCAGGTACTCGAGGGTTGTATTATCATACCAGCTGTCATACTTCCTTAAATCAATCCCTGCTTGGTCTGCTCCTTTAAAATGCTGGACTGCCTTGGAGGGTCCATGCTTGGCTTGCTCCCCAGTAGCTGGATAGCCCTCGTAATCATCACTTCCTGTTCTTACGATCACATTAGTTTCTCCATCGATCTCTACCTTATCTTTTAGCACAGCTTACTGCTAACACGAGCAGTAGCAATATATTTAATATTTTTTAAGTTTTTGATTAGATTTTATTAATACTCCGTGAACTAAACTATCTTTTGCTAAAGTTTTACTTAGCTAAGTTAAAGAAAGATTTATAAAAAACAAAAAAATTCCTAAAAAATTTTAAAATGGGTCGTTGGGATCATTCGCGCGAAAGGTAACGGTTATGGAAATAATTAGGGTGGATGTCACAAAAAACAGTTGATAAGTATTTTATCGATACTATATACAACGGAGTGTTCAAAGGACTTTACCTGCTGCAAGCTTGCTTTTTTACTTTCCCGCTCTGTTTTCTTTTAAGCGGTCGGAGAAATCCTTCTAGCTAACGGTGCAGATCTCAATGAACAAAATTAAGGAGGGTAGTGCGCCCCTGCACAGCCTATGGGAGCCACGAACAAGTCCTTCTACAAAATGGGGCGAATAAAAAGGTACCAGGTGATGAAGATTTTTTACCAGAGATACCGATTAAATGATAGATTTATATAGTAAAATAAATCGACTGTTTAGGCAGATCTCGCAAAGAGCTGGTAAAGATTAGCGAAGTATTACAGGAAAAGCAGAGAGCCTTTGAGAGTATCCAGGAAAGCATTAATACGCGCACGGCCGGAGCGTTATTTCTTCCCTACGTTTTGTACGCTGGTCCAGAAGGTATCAACCTCGCCCCTCTCAATGACATCAGGGATTGGGGTACTAATTCGGGCCTGTAGAAAGCTTCCATAATTTTTCTAAAAATCTCCTTTTAAAGCCAATACAGGCCTATAATTTGGTAGAATTCTTTAAGATTCTA
>JAKSDE010000449.1 GCA_022360235.1 Cytophagales bacterium | reverse complement strand
CATACAGCCGCGCGAATTGCTGTTTCTTGTGCCATTGTGGGCCGTGCTGTCTCTCTGGACAGCTACAACATAAGCTGAAATACATAGTACGTGGTTGTTGCGATTGTGGCCAGAAACTCCTGTAGTGAGTATCACTGTTTGTAGGTTTGGTGCTGATCATACCTTGTTTTGATGTTCTTGCATAGTTCTGGCCTGCCTCTGGCTGGCGTGCCATCGCTCTGAGCGCTCAGAGCTGTGCATTGTCTCGAGCAGAGAAGGTAATGTGAGTGCTTTCAAATATGTACGAGCGGTATGTTTCCCACATGGATGATATGCTAGCCTAAAAGCTATACAAACTCCTTTTGATACTAGTTTGCGCATTTTTGCGCAAATGGCGCCGTCACACACAAGACTCGCTGGCCGGCAGCCAGAGCCACGTTGTGCCCGTCATGCTTCGCGTAGGTTTCACTTTGGAGCTCTCCATTCCTGTAAAATACAACCTCAACCTACTCCTAAGTTGAGTGATGATTTTCAGGCCGGTACGTTCCTGGCTTCTGCGATGCAGCTTTCCGGGTGCGTGCTATGAAATGCGTTCCCAATGCAGGCCAACGCCTACGGTCACACTACAGCTTTGAGTGAAGGGTCACCCCTATGGCGCCGATGTTCGCTGGAGACGCGAGCTTTTTCTTGCTGATTCTGGGTGTGTAGGTGCTTGTGTGTTGCTGCTTTCCTTTGTTTGCGATATGGTGCGCACGATAGCAGCAGACTTATGGAGATGACGCAACGACGAAAGCACAGCTAGCAAGCTAGTTTGTAGCCCGGCTACCAATGGTAACCGTCCCAAACTCATTCCGAAAGCGACAGCCTGGATTGCCCGGAGACTATGTAGCTTTGGAGATCGCTGGTGATGGCAAGGCAAACGACGCTGCAGCCATAGACCAGCCAGAATGCAAGCAAGGAGCTGAATAGCCGGCAAAAGAGGATATGTCGCAACGAGATCTACCCGTGAATGACGCTTATGTTTCCGTTGAAATGCAAGGTGGTTATTCCGACTGGGATGAGGATTAATGTGTTGTGTGCCTGGAGGATTGGAAGCCAGGGGAGAAGGTTGTAGTTCTGCCTTGCTACCACCGTTTTCACTAGAAGTGCATCTATGGCTGGATAGCAACCTAAAATGCTGGTTCCGAAAAGTGCCCCTCGTGTATGCAGAGAATACGTGTCGACTAGAGCGAGGCCGAGCAGCGAGCTCGGCAATACGCACAGGCAGCCCAGCAGCACAAAACGCCAATACGCGACGACCAGACTCACTGAAAGTAACTTCCAAACATTGTGTATAGGCTACAGTAGGGTAGGCAAATGCAATCTGTGCGATTCTTGAATCTCCAAGGCTTGCTGCAGCTGCGCGGTGGATTGCAGCAAGGCCCAACACGAACATGCCACTTTCCATTGGCTTCGATAAATTTCGCTCTGGCCCATGAGGAGGTCCAAATCGAGCGCTCTTACGTAAGTTCCGTGAGAGTTACTTTGTTCTCTTGACTATACTCGTAGGTCCTGTCAGTGTGTATCGCACTGGTGGCCTAGAATCTCGCTCTTCGGCTTGTGT
>JAKSDE010000170.1 GCA_022360235.1 Cytophagales bacterium | reverse complement strand
TTTTTCTACAAATCTCCTTTTAAAGCCAATACAGGCCTATAATTTGGTAGAATTCTTTAAGATTCTACAGCCCCAATAGGGATGCCTCTTGATCTTAGGAGAATTTACAGGCAGCTTGATGTGCTCGTTCACCTTGCCCCAAACGCCGTAATTGTCAAGTTCTTGCAGTTCTCCTTCGGTAGTTCGAATTTGTAGCCGTGTAAAGTCCCCAGGCTGGTTATTAGCACCCCACCCAACACAATCATACACCACAACGGGAGGATCTTGGGACTCGTATACTTGCTTGAAGGACAGTGGCTGAAAGGTCAGCTTGCCCTCTTCAATCAATAACTCGCAAGGGTTATCACCATACCCTGTGACCCCGAGTCGTCCTACCAGTCGATAGCCCTGATCGGTTTCTGCGATCTCTAGCAAGTCAACTTGCTTATTAAAGATGACCTCAGCAGTATCTTGGCCCACAGCGATGAGGGTTAAGTACCCTGGCATGCTAGCGTAAGCATAGCCTGCTAAGACCATGATGTACTTGCCTTCCCCCATGTCTAAAGTAAAGAAGTAGGGAGTTTGCTTCACTCTCTGGGACTGCTCTGGAAGTTTGATTGGGTCTTCAATTTTTATCCAGCTGTCGTAATAGCCAAACTCAACAATGCCACCCTTTTCAAGTTTAATTTGAATCTTCTCAAAATCACCAGGCTCATTCTCCCATCCAGCGTCCTTTAGATTAGCGGGGTGTAATGATTTCAATAAAGTCATTATGTTACTATCGTTGTTATGGTGTGGAAAAGTGGATAAAACCACCTTATGAAAGGGAAAGCTAATTGACAAGAGTTTTATCCACTTTTCCACACCCAAGGGCTTGGAGGGGAAGGGCACCATTAACAGGAAAACATTAAATTACAACTTTTAAACCTAGTTTTTAACCTAAAACAAAAATATAATGAATAATAATAAATATTTTATCGGGATAGACGTTTCTAAAGACACCTTAGACATAGCTATCAACAAGGAAGCTGAGCCGCAACATCATCTAACGGTGAGCAATGATTTAAAAGGCATGAAAGCCTTTGTAAAAAAAGCCAAAGAATGGAAGATTGACTTAAAAAACGCCCTGTTTTGCATGGAATACACGGACCTTTACAATTATACTTTGCTTGACTTTTTAAGCAGTAACAACTATGCCATCTGGGTAGAAAACCCAGTAGCCATTAAAAAATCAGGGGGATTTCAACGGGGAAAGAGCGATAAGCTCGATGCTGAGCGCATTGCTCAATACGCTTACCGTTTCAAAGAGAAAGCCCAACTATGGGTACCGGAGCGCTCGGTGATTCGAAAACTCAAAGGCCTTGTCGGTATGCGCGAGAACTTAATCAAGTCTAAAGATAGCCTCTCTAAGCCTTTAAAAGAGTACCAAAAATTTATGCCAGCCACTTACAAAATGCTCCCCAAAAGCTGTAAAGAGTCTTTGAAGAGTCTAGAAAAAAATATAAAAGGGGTGGAAAAGCAGCTTCAAGAATTGATTGATTCAGCTGAAAAGGTCAAGCACCAATACACTATTGCCACTTCGGTCAAGGGGATTGGCCCAGTGACGGCTTGTCAACTGATCTTGTGTAGGGGGGAGTTTACAAAAATGCCAACCGGTAAACAGTTCGCCTGCTATGCAGGGGTGGCGCCCTTTGACTATAGTTCAGGGAGCAGTGTGCGCGGTTGTCCTAAAGTCTCGCCTTGGGCCCCTAAAAAATTGAAAAAATATTTGCCTATGGCTGCCCTTTCGGCCATTCAAGTAGAAG
>JAKSDE010000338.1 GCA_022360235.1 Cytophagales bacterium | reverse complement strand
CCCCCTGAGTTTGTCTAGTTTGCTTTTTCATAGTAGTAAGTTATTAAATTGTTAAAACATATTAAGAATACAAAAATATATATTTTACACAATTATTATGACGTTCCCTCATCAGATGAGTTTCATAGGTACTTTACAACTGTGTTTATTTCTTCGTTTATATTAAAAATTTAGGAGGCACCATCTCACACACTTTTCTAGAAATTACAAATCTATAGGACTAAATCCAGCAAGTAAGCCACTTGTACAATAGGTAAGTATAAAAAAGAACCAAACATAATCTTCATCGCTGCTTTTTTAGTACAGTTTTTCATCAGATAAAAAGTCTGGCTCAAGAAGAGCACGCCACAGGTCGTCACAATAAGGGCAGAATTAATTCCTGTCAGGCCAAACTTCGCAGGCAAAAGTCCCAGCGGGATAAGGAATAGTGCATAGATCATGATCTGAATAGCCGTGTTTAGATCTTTCTTCCCACCTGCAGGCAGCAGTTTAAATCCTGCCTTCTTGTAATCCTCATCCACTACCCAGGCAATGGCCCAGAAATGCGGAAATTGCCAAATAAATTGTATGCCAAAGAGGATAAAGGCCTCATAAGAAATACGTCCTGTGGCGGCTGTCCAACCTATGAGGGGAGGTAAAGCTCCTGGAAAGGCACCTATGAGTACAGCTATAGGACCGACTCTCTTTAAGGGGGTGTAAACAAAAGTGTATAATAACAGAGAAAGTAAACTAAGTGAGACTGTCAAAAGATTCGTATACTTATATAGCAGTGACAAGCCCACTACGCCTATGAATATAGCAAAGAAGATTGCTTCTTCTACAGAGAGTCTTTTTGTAGGCAAAGGGCGATGTTTGGTTCTATCCATTCGTTTATCATACGCTCTCTCTACGATTTGATTGACAGCAATAGAGGATCCAGAAACTAAAAATCCGCCTATACAAAGCATCGTCAAGGGTAGCCCGTCTAGGCTACTATCCTTTATAGCCAGCCTATAGCCAAAGCCTGCTGAAAAGGCAACTAAGGAGGAAAGCCGAAATTTTAACAGCTCAAAATAGGCTTTTGCTTTGAAAGCTATTGCATAGCACAAGGGTATTATGGTGAGCTTGTTAGGGGTAGTCATCTTGTCCAACTTTTTGTTTTACTGTGCTCGCATTCAATAGCAAAAATAAGTACAGCTGTACACCAAAGATAATGGTCGCCGATAGTAAATGAAAAGGTTGAACAAGCCGGGGCAAATCCTGGTAAGCTAATATAACGCCTAGACCGATCGTGGCAACGATAAGTAGTATAAGTAACTTACTCCATCGATAAAAGTAAGGTTGACCAGACTGGTAGCATAGGTATAGGCTGTAGGCGTTGAGTAATAGAACGAGCATGGAATGGAAACGGTGTATTTCAAAGTTGTTGCCCAACTGTGCTACCCAGGTAGAGCGTGCTGTGTCATTAAGTCTTATAGCTATTAAATCGACTGCCTCTCTTACTTGTGTACCTAGTAAGATTTGAATGATCGAGACGATTAAGGTTAAGATCCATAGCCAATATAGGCTTTTTTTGATAGAGGCTTGGGGGAAATGTATTTTGATGGGTTGAGTCGCATATACCAAATAAACCAGTAAGCTAATAATCAATAAGGCAATAACCATATGAAGGGTTACTAGGCCGGGTAACAAGCTGGTAGATACGACTACTGAACCAATCCAACCTTGTAAGACAACCAAGAGGAGTGCACTCAATGCTACCCAACAAATTATTGGCTTTTCTTTATAATAGGGTAGAGAGACTAGGAAAGTAGCCATGATAAGCATCCCTATGACAACGCCAATAATTCGATTGATATACTCTGCCCACGTTTTAAAAACATTGAAGGTAGCTTCTTCGCGTAATGGATGAGTTCCCTGAAGTTTTTCGGCTAATGAATGCCATCCTAGCTTTTGTAGTCTATTTGCTAAGCGCGTATTTTTCTTGATACGTTTTTGATAAAAAACTTCTTTATAATTGTCAGGCAGCTGCGTTTCTTTCGTAGGTGGAATCCATGTATCAAAGCATTTTGGCCAGTCTGGGCAGCCCATCCCTGCCCCTGTACTTCTCACCCCTGCTCCCACAAAAATGAGTAGATAAACGGCCCAAAGCGTCATTCTACTTAGTTTCGCTAGGTGCTTTGCTTGAGGAAGTTTCGTCATCACCGGTGGTACTTAGTTCCTTTTCTAACGCTATCAACGCATCTTCATGGGCCAGGTTGGAGGCCTTGGTTTTTGAATGAGGAACATGTTGCGGAATAAAGTCTTCTTCAGCTTTAGGCTTGCCATAATCATACGGCCAACGATAGACAGAAGGAATCTTGCCTGGCCAGTTACCGTGTCCTAGCATCCGGGGGGTTGTCCATTCTAATGTATTTGATTTCCATGGATTCTGAGGCGCTAGCCTCCCTCTAAACATACTGTAGAAGAAGTTAAAGGCAAAGATAAGTTGAGCGGCCATCGTAACAATGGCTGCTACGCTTACAAAGATGTTGAGATCGGCAAATGTATTAAAGGTAGCAAAGTTTGTGAAAGCATAGTATCTTCTTGGCACGCCTAAGATACCTATATAATGGAGTGGGAAAAATACAAGGTATACGCCTACGAATGTCAACCAGAAGTGAATTTGGCCAAGCCGTTCATCCATCATTCTTCCAAACATCTTGGGAAACCAATGGTAGATGCCTGCCATCATACCAAAGAAAGCAGCGCTTCCCATGACCAAATGGAAGTGTGCTACTACAAAATAAGTATCATGCAACTGAATATCGAGGGCAGAATTTCCTAAAAATATGCCTGTAAGCCCCCCTGAAATGAAAAAGGACACCAGGCCAATAGAAAATAGCATGGCAGGGGTAAACACAATATTGCCTCGCCATAAGGTGGCTAGATAGTTAAATACTTTGACGGCAGAAGGCACCGCAATAATCAACGTCAAAAACATAAAGATAGAGCCTAGGAATGGATTCATGCCTGACACAAACATGTGGTGTGCCCATACGACAAAGGAAAGCATGGTAATGGCCAGCATGGAGATAATCATGGCTTTATAGCCAAATATCGGTTTTCTAGCATTGGTAGCAATTACTTCAGAAGTAATCCCTAGGGCGGGTAGAATTACGATATATACTTCAGGATGACCTAAGAACCAGAACAAGTGCTGGAATAACAACGGGCTTCCTCCTTGATGGGGTAATGCTTCGCCTGCGATATAGATATCGGCGAGGAAGAAGCTTGTTCCAAAGCTACGATCAAAGATGAGTAGTAAGGCTGCTGCAAATAAAACAGGGAAGGCCAGTGTAGCGATCACTGCTGTAAAGAAAAAAGCCCATATCGTCAGTGGTAGCTTACTAAAAGACATTCCTTTTGTTCGCAAGTTGACAATGGTTGTAATATAATTGATCGCTCCCAACAAGGAAGAGATAATAAATAACGCCATAGAGGCTAGCCACAGCGTCATTCCTAAGCCAGAGCCAGCCACTGCTTGGGGTAAAGCACTCAGCGGCGGATAAATAGTCCATCCTCCTCCTGCAGGTCCTG
>JAKSDE010000215.1 GCA_022360235.1 Cytophagales bacterium | reverse complement strand
TTGCTAGATAGGCTGGACGAAGGTTTGATACAATACAAGTAGCTGGCCAGCTGACCCAAATTAACTGACGTGATTACTGTAGCTCATTTCGACTAGAGAACGCGTTATATATATTAGAAAGAAGACGCTAGCAAGTCCTAGGGAGCCAAACGATAAGCAGCTAAGCAAATCGCTTGCGATGTGGCTTTCAGCTTAAGTTGCATGCTGTTCATCGTCGCTATGTTTGCGACGGCCGCACCGCATGACAGCTTGGTAGAAAGTGCAGCAGCCATTCAATTGGCAGTTGCTCGGCCTAACTAACGAGACGCTTTCCGGGCTGTGCAGGGCGGATAGCTAGGAGTATCAAAGCAGCACCGCCTGCCAGCCGGTAGAACCCCTCCACGCAACACTGGGCCGCTGGCTGGTGGCGACGACCGCAGGCAGCAGGTGGGAGCGACCAAGCCGGTGCCAAGGCGGAAGTGGAAGATATACCAAAATCCATGCTGCGAGCGCAACGTGAGTGGCTGGACTGTCCACAAGACGGACCTGATCAGTGTTGGACTGCGAGTATACTTGTCCATAGGATGCAGCTGTGTTGCGGTCTTGCAGCCTTTGTGACGGGCAGCAACATGCCTCCGGTTTTGCCTTGTGGTGTCCACGCAACCCTGCTCGCCTTCCTGCGTGTTTGTACTGCCACAGGCGCGTACCAAAACAGTTTAACGGTGGCTTTGTCTTATGTGTATGCGTGGAGGCAGCTGAGTGCGCATGGTTTGGTGCTGATGGCTGCATACTTAACGCGATATCTCGAATGTGCCCAAACATGCTGATAGCTTCTCATGCTCCGGCAGCTATCACACCCTGCGTAGTGCGTTATTGCACAGTGTGTTACTGCCTTGGGTGCTGATGGCATCAGAGCTGGCCTGCTTTCATGATGGCTGTACCGGTCACACTTGCAGGCTGCGCCTGACCAGTGCTGGCTCGAGCTGGTGAAGGACGGCAAGATGGATAGTTGGGCAGTCGACGGCCACTTTGTTCGTCAAAAAGAGTTCTGCGACAACCCATTGTACGACATGGTAAGGCTGGTGGTGCTCAAGACCTCTTTCGACTTGGTGACAATGCGTATATGGTCCGTTAAAACATAGCCTTGCCAGCATGTTTCGAGAG
>JAKSDE010000515.1 GCA_022360235.1 Cytophagales bacterium | reverse complement strand
CTTTACGGTCTGCTTTGTCCCCTACTTCGCTGTTGCTGTGAAAATGATGCAGCTAATGGTACTTCCTCCATGAATGACAAGACTCCATTAAATCAACCCTTAAATGATGAGTAAACATAGAAAAATCAAAGCGTTACAACCCCCCAATAAGCATGTAATTAAAATGAGAAGAACAGGGATATTGCTATGGCTTTTGCTATTACCCATGGTAGGCTGTTCAAAAAAGCAGCGCGTGTTCTATTCAAAAAAGAGCGTGGAGTTAAGTAATGCAATAGATGAAGTCTTTATTGATGCATTAGAGAATAATAATCTTAACCGAGTCAGGAGGTTGCTAAATAGAATTGAGGGGGGGATCAATGCGTGTATCAAGCAGCGTCCCCTTCTACACTGGGCAGTCGAAAAAGGAGGGAGAGAGGTTGTGGAGTTGCTTCTAGAAAATGGAGCAGAAATAGGTATAAAAGATACGTGTTCTGGTAAAACGCCCTTGCACGTGGCAGCTGAGTGCGGTAAGGAAGAGATAGTAAGCTTGCTTTTAGACAAAGAAGCATATGTAGAGGGACATGATGAATATAACCAGACCCCGCTGCACTTGGCAGCCCGGGAAGGCCACAGAGCGGTCGTAGAACTTCTTGTAGAGAAGGGGGCCGATAAAGAGGCGAAAGATAAGGAAAAGCAAACGCCGCTGCACTT
Organism: Cytophagales bacterium; assembly: GCA_022360235.1. Classification (GTDB taxonomy): domain Bacteria; phylum Bacteroidota; class Bacteroidia; order Cytophagales; family Amoebophilaceae; genus JAKSDE01. Next base: position 958 of record JAKSDE010000515.1, on the reverse strand, counting down.
AGCGGCCCTTCATGGGCACTTAAACGCAGTAGAATACCTCTTAGAGCGAGGGGCCAATAAAGAAGCACAAGATAAAGATGGGCAAACGCCGCTGCACTTAGTGGCGCTCAATGGTCACGAAGAGGTAGCAAAACATCTCCTAGAGCGAGGGGCAAATATAGAGGCAAAAGATAAATATAATTATACCTCCTTGCATTTAGCGGCTAATTTTGGTTGCAGAAATGTAGTAGGTGTCCTTATAGAAAAAGGTGCGAATAAAGAGGCACAAAATAGAGATGGGCAAACGCCGCTGCACCTAGCAGTTAAGAGGGGTGAAGAAAGTACAATAGACCTCCTTTTGGCCCAGCAGAGAGCAGCAATAAATATAGCAGATAGTTTGGGGCATACCCCGCTGCATGTGGCAGTCCAAGAAGGCCACAGGGCGGTAGTAGAACTTCTGGTAAAGAAGGGGGCAGAGAGAGAAGCACAAGATGAGGCTGGGCAAACGCCTTTGCACTTAGCAGCGTTCCATGGTCACGAAGGGGTAGTAGCGTATCTCCTAGAGCAAGGGGCCAATAAAGAGGCGCAAGATAAAGCGGGTCAAACACCTCTCCACCTAGCAGTTAAGGAGGGTAAAGATATAGTAGACCTTTTGGCCCAGCAGGTAGCAGCGATAAATATAAAAGATAGTTTGGGATGTACCCCCCTGCACTTGGCAGCTCAGGAAGATCAGAAAGAGGTAGTAGAATGTCTCCTAGAGCAAGGGGCCAATAAAGATGTAAAAGATAATAAGGGCAAGACCCCTTTGCAGTATGCTAGAGAACTTGGACACACAGAGATAAAGCAAGCACTTCAAAGCAAGAGAGCAAGACGTTGAATAATGAAAAAATCTAAAAAATTATAACCATAAAAACATATAATAAAATGCGAAGATATATGAAAATCATAGGATTAAAGCTATGCTTGGGGCTATTCTTAG
>JAKSDE010000448.1 GCA_022360235.1 Cytophagales bacterium | reverse complement strand
TAGATTTTTTCATTATTCAACGTCTTGCTCTCTTTCTTTGAAGTACTTGCTCTATCTCTGTGTGTCCACGTTCTCTAGCATACTGCAAAGGGGTCTTGCCCTTATTATCTTTTACATCTTTACTGGCCCCTTGCTCTAGGAGATATTCTACTACCTCTTTCTGATCTTCCTGGGCTGCCAAGTGCAGCGGGGTACACCCCAAGCTATCTGTTATATTTATCGCTGCTACCTGCTGGGCCAAAAGGTCTACTATATCTTTACCCTTCTTAACTGCTAGGTGGAGAGGCGTTTGACCCGCTTTATTTTGTGCCTCTTTATTGGCCCCCTTGCTCTATGAGATATGCTACTACCCCTTCGTGACCATGGTACGCTGCTAAGTGCAAAGGCGTATGCCCCTCTTTATTGGCCCCATTCTTTACCAGAAATTCTACTACTGCTTTGTAGCCTTCCTGAGCTGCCGAGTGCAGCGGAGTACGCCCCAGACTATCTGCTGAGTCTATCGCTGCTCCCTTCCCAACAAGGAGGTTTATTATACTTTCTTCACCTCTCTTAACTGCTAGGTGGAGCGGCGTTTGCTCATCTCTATTTTTTGCCTCTTTATTGGCCCCTTGCTCCAGGAGATATTTTACTACGTTTTCGAGCCCCCACTTAGCCGCTAAATGCAAGGAGGTATAATTATATTTATCTTCTGCCTTTATGTTTGCCCCTTGCTTTAGGAGATATTCTACTACCTCTTCGTGACCATTGAGCGCCACTAAGTGCAGCGGCGTGTGCCCATCTTTATCTGGTGCCTCAATATTTGCGCCCTGGGCTATGAGATATTCTACTACCTCCTTGTGACCATTGTAAGCTGCCAAGTGTAGGGGCGTATGACCATCTTCATCTTTCGCCTCTTTATCGGCCTCCTTCTCTACAAGAAGTTCTACTACCGCTCTGTAGCCTTCCCGAGCTGCCAAGTGCAGTGGGGTCTGGTTATATTCATCATGTCCCTCTACATATGCTTCTTTGTCTAAAAGCAAGCTTACTATCTCTTCCTTACCGCGCTCAGCTGCTACGTGCAAGGGCGTTTTACCATAATACGCATCTTTCTTATTTATATCTGCTCTATTTTCTAGAAGTAACTCCACAACCTCTTTCCCCCCTCTTTCGACTGCCCAGTGTAGAAGGGGTCGCTGATTGATACACGCATTGATCCCCCCCTCAATTCTATTTAACAACTTCTTGACTCGTTCAGGCTTATTATTCTTTAATGCAGCAATAAAAACCTCATCCACTGCATTACTTAACTCCAAGTTCTTTTTTGAATAGAACACGCGCTGCTTTTTTGAGCAGCATACCATGGGTAATAGCAAAAGCCATAGCAATATCCCTGTTCTTCCCATTTTTATATGATTCTGCATTTTAATTACATGCTTATTGGGAGGTTGTAACGCTTTGATTTTTCTATGTTTACTCATCATTTAAGGGTTGATTTAATGGAGTCTTGTCATTCATGGAGGAAGTACCATTAGCTGCATCATTTTCACAGCAACAGCGAAGTAGGGGACAAAGCAGACCGTAAAG
>JAKSDE010000444.1 GCA_022360235.1 Cytophagales bacterium | reverse complement strand
GATCCCTACCAGGGCGTTGGAGAAAAATATCCACCCGATCTGCCCCGGGTGGAAAAAGAAAAGGGTAAAACTGAACAATGCCGAAAGGATCGCTGACATAGCAAAGGTCCGTTTTTTACCTAACCGGGAAGATATCGGCTTGGCCAATAGCACCCCAATAATATTGGTAGCCAGCCAAGTAGACATGTAGGCAGACGAAAGGACAGTATGCGTCAATTCATACTGCACGCCCAAAAAGGAGAAGGTTTGATCCTTTACATAATATTTGAAATAATATAAGATGGACCCGTCCCGGATGGAGTTGAAGATCAAGATGGAAATACCGGCGCCGAGCATTACAAACCAAGGCCCATTTTTCGCTATGTCGCCCAGGTCATCTCGGAGGGACGGCTTTTGCGATCGTACGGGCTTTAGTCGCTCACGTGTACCCGCAAAGGTGAGCCAAAAAAGTATAGCCGCTATAACGGCGTAAATACCAACGGTAGCCTGGAAACCTACTGCCTGGTCTTCATCTCCAAGGTAGCCTATCAAAGAATTCGCCGTAGCGGTAACGAGCAGCCCCCCGCTAAAAGCCCCAATAAACCGGAAAGAAGCTAGCGTGGTACGCTCGCCCGGATCACTGGTCATTACCCCCATCAAAGAAGAATAGGGTACATTTATCGCCGTATATACCATCATCATGAGTGAGTAGGTAACGTAGGCATAAATCAGTTTACTCCCATCGTCCAGGTCAGGTGTGCTAAACGTGAGCACTCCCACTATGGCAAACGGCACCGCCACAAATAGCAGGTAAGGTCTGAATTTACCCCATTTCGAATGGGTCCTATCGGCTAAGATCCCCATCAAGGGGTCATTGGCAGCATCCCATACACGGGTGATCAAAAACATCGTACCTACTGCCGCCGCTGAGATCCCGAACACATCGGTGTAAAAGAATAACAGGAACATGGAAAAAAGCTTCCAAAACATCGACGAGGCGAAATCCCCTAACCCATACGCCGCTCTTTCTCTAAACGTTATTTTTGATTTACTGTCCTCCATAGCCTTCACCTCATCCCGCTTCGTTCCATGTAGGTAATATTCTTTTCAATGAGCCGATTACGAGATTGTACACTGGCATAAGACCTCAATTCATCTTCGGGTGTGTTTTTGCAATAATCGATGAGTCGCTCCAGTGTAGAAGTAGCCACGTGCATCCGTGTATCTGATGAAGCGTAATAAATGAACACATCTCCCCCGGGCGTTGCTATCCATCCATTTGAGAAGAGTACATTAGAAACATCACCTACTCTTTCGGTGCCTTCGGGAGCCATAAGATGTCCGCCGGGTCTATGGATGACCCGGGAAGGATCTTCAAGCGAGGTCATGAACATGTATAAAACATAGCGCAAGCCTGCGGCTGTATTTCTTACTCCGTGTGCCAAGTGAAGCCATCCTCCTGGGGTCTTCAGCGGGGCAGGGCCTTGCCCGTTTTTCACTTCTTTGATCGTGTGATACACTTTTGGGTCCAGGATCTTCTCTTGGGAAATCTTCGCGCGTTCCATAGAATCTACCAGTGCCCACCCAATGCCTCCGCCTGTACCGGAATCTATAAAACCGTCTTGCGGCCGGGTGTACAAGGCATATTTCCCATCGACAAATTCGGGGTGCAATACCACGTTGCGTTGCTGG
>JAKSDE010000442.1 GCA_022360235.1 Cytophagales bacterium | reverse complement strand
CTACTTAGTGCAAGACATGAAGTTGATTATCTCAATAAAAAATACAAATGGGATATTCCCCAAGGAGATTATGATACCTTAGGGGGCTTTATTATTTCTGTGATTGAGCGGATACCCAACCTTCATGAGAACATTTCTATTCCGCCCTTTCATTTCACCATTATTTCAATAAAAGACACGCATATTGGCACAGTAAGAATGCGTATTGAGGAGAATGAGCGTGAGAATAATCCATGAGAAAGTAGACATCAAAATTGGGAACGACAAATTAGTTGTGTAAAATATTTATTTTTAAAAATAAATTTAATGACTCTTACTGAGACTGTTGCAAAACTAGGTTATCTCCGTTCTTTATAGGCTATATGAGTGGATTTTGATGCATTTTGCAGCAGTCTAAATATAGGGTAATCAAAGACTTTGAAGCGAGTAATTGGCAGAAATATGCAGTGAATGCCTTTCAATACTGGCCAAGAAATACATAATTATTATGACGTTCCCGAGAATCTTATATGACGGTTTGACAATTTGAAGCGATGGATTTGCCCTGTTCCTCGTTCGATAATCGTTTCTACTAGACCCTGAGGATAACCTTGACTGCTCTCCCCTTTATGCTTGACTTCATACTCCTTGCTTATGGACTGAGTAGCCTGCATTGGCAGATAGGAACCCTCTCCCCTCATCACGCGGTAGCCATGCCAGTGGGTAGAGGGATTTGCGGCCTGCTGTATATGAGTAGCCTTCAACAACTTTTCGGTCATCGCTACGGGCACACGGCCACGCGCTTTGCTGTAGGCCGCTGTATTAAGTGATATATTCTTCTCCAGGCTGCCCGGAAGTTGAACTGCCTATTTCTTGGGCCTGCCTGCTTGCTTTCCTTTTGCAGCATCTAATGGCTTCTTTTTTTCCATGGACTCCTCTAGGACTTGTCGGGCCTCTCGCCTAGGGGGCTGATGAATCAGCTAATATAGATCTACCGAGTTCTTCAGGGCCTGTAGAAAGCTTCCCTAATTTTTCTAAAAATCTCCTTTGAAAGCCAATACAGGCCTATAATTGGGTAGAATTCTTTAAGATTCTACAATCCCCCGTTGTATCCACGATGACTTTTTCCCAGTCTCTTTTTTTGATTACCCCCTTGTTGATGGCTTGCTGAATGGTCACCGCCAAGATTTTCTCCATGCCTTCGGGCCCTAATCTTTGGCGCCATCTGACAAGGGAGCTAGCATCAGCAGGTACTTTCCACTGGAAATGATCGTCAGCACAAAAATATTGCCCGTAGGGATTTTCAGCCCAGGTTTCTACTACTTTCTGGTCAGAAATCCCTGCAATATGCTGTAACATGAGAAGCCCAATCATTAAGCGAATAGACTTAGGCGGTTGTGCTGGTCCGTTTTTGTAGAGGTTGGCAAACTCTTTTTCAAAATAGCCCCAATCGATCTGATCAGCCAGTATTTTGAGAGGCGCTTTTGGATTGATCATGCTTGAAATTCTAGGGGCAAATAATTCTTGCTGCTGGTTATTAATACGTTGTGGTTTCCTAAATTTTTAGAGACCTTATTTGCCAGGTTTTGAAGCAAAAGTAGGTATTTTCTTGCAATTTTTGCCCCAGTAATTTCCTCATTTTTTCCCAAAAATAAGCCTAACTTCTCAACATTCAATGATTTTATTATTTGTGCAGGGTCGACTAAATAGGGCTCCCGCTATGCTTGGTCCTACCCAAAGCGAGGATTGGATAGTTTTGACAGTAGCTACG
>JAKSDE010000355.1 GCA_022360235.1 Cytophagales bacterium | reverse complement strand
TTGGGAATGAGTAGGGCATCTGGACGGCCTAGGCCTGACTCTGGCTCACTCTCTATGTAATAGCGCCCAGACAGCATGCTGATGAACGCCAAAACAAACCCACTGTAGAAGAGCTCTGCTCGACGTTCTCCCACTTGGTGAAAGCTCGTGGAGCGCTGTAACATCTCTTGCAGACGCTCTCGAAAGGCTTCTACTTTTCCACAGGTGAGCAGAGACACAAAGGTGTAATACCCTCCTAAGTCCGTATCTAGTTGGTTCGACACCCAGTCCAGCACCCGACGTTCATAAATAAACTGTACTTCGTAGTTAGGAATGGAAAGCTGGTAAAGGTCTTGCGAGCCATCTAAAAGCTTGGGGTTGAGGTAGCCACTGAAAAGCAACAAGCTGTAAAGTCCGGAGAGCTTGGCAAGATCTTCAAAGCGGATTTGCTTATAGATAGGTTTTTCTAAGCTCCCCCCAGCTACCAGCGTCTGTAGCTCCTGTTGTAGCTCATCAGAGAGCAGGGCTTCATCCAGGAGGCTCATGCCCCCACTGTCAATCCAGTAGTGGTCTAACTTACCTTTGTTGGCCAGGCACCGCATGATCGACCACGGGTTGTACATTCGTACATCTTGCCCTCCGAAAGTGTAGCCATTATACCAGTGGCGGATCTCCTCTAAGCACGTCTTGGTAGGCACTTGTTGCATGAGGGTGGCGACCTCCTCTTCTGTGAAACCATAGTAGGGAGAAAAAGGTTCATCCAGCAGCGTGTACTCGCTTACGTTATTTAGGTCTGAGAAGAGATTGGCCTTGGCGATGCGTAAAATACCAGTGATCAATCCTTGTTTGAGATGGGGATTGGTCTTCAACACAGCGCCCAACAGGGTTCTAAAGAACTCCAGCACTTGCTCGAGCTGCTCAGGATCCTGCTTACCCAACTTCAGGTAAGCACTATGGATGGGAGTATCGTACTCATCTATCAAAACATAGGCAGGTCTGCCAAAGTGCTGGTGGAGCAGCTCGCTCAGGAAACGAAGGCTGTCTGCTAAATCGATGTCATCGGAGATACCATAGGCGTATCGCTTGAATGCTGTCCTTTCTTCTTCACTGAGTTGTGGGCTCTTTAGTAGGTAGTTGTGCTTCTTGAAAAGGCCATTGATCTGCTTGTTGACCCCTCTCTTGGTGGCTTCGTAAGTACCCATACCTTTGACACCTTTTAGGGTAAGGCTAATAACGGGGTATTGTCCGTGGTAATCTTCCAGTAGCTCTGGGCACTGCTGAGCAATCTTCAGGGGAGCCAGCTGTTTGGTTTTACCTGTCTTAGGTCCTACTACCACCTCTCCTCCGGCAAAGAGCTTGCGATGTAAGCACTGCTCTGGGGGCAAGGGATTACCCGATGCATCCACTTCGATGGCCAAAAAGTGCTCCAGCATGTTCAGGTTCAAGCTCTT
>JAKSDE010000253.1 GCA_022360235.1 Cytophagales bacterium | reverse complement strand
AGCTGTTTTTGGTTTTTCCCTTGCTGGTTCAAGGCGATCACCCCCGGGTTAGTCAATAGTGCTTTGACAAAAGGTGTATTCTCCGGCATATTACCACCCATCATGAGGGGAGACCTGGCGATCATCCAAAGGGTAATGTGTGTCCTCTGCTCATCTTCGTTGAAATAGCTAAAGCGCTCCGGTCCTTTTGGCCCGCGCTTACTGATCTTCCCGACCTGTAGCATATCGGCGTCTGGCCAGCTGTCCGGGCCCGTGAGCGCATTCCATTGGTTTACCAGGTCAAATTGGGCTTTCAGCTTTTCCCAATCATCCCAAAAGTCCTTGGAAATACGCCAGAGTTGGCTGTTGGTCTGAACATGATCCCTGTTTTCATATTTCATGTTGAGGGAAAGACTGAGCACAATATCGCTATTGTGAAAATCCAGTGCCTTTCGTATCGCTTCCACTTCTGATTTACGGTAGGGATAGTTTTCGTGCAAATCAATATCGTCGACCTTGATGTAATCCACCCCCCAGGATTCATACAATTCTATGAGCGAATTGTAGTAGGCTTGCCCCCCGTTTTTACTCATATCAACCCCGTACATGGTATTCAGCCATGGGCATATTGAAGTGGTATCCGCCACCTTATCGGCGGTAATTCCATTCGCATTTTTTACCGGTGTTTTGGCCCAGGCTGCCTGGCGCGGAATTCCGCGCATGACATGGATGCCAAATTTTAACCCCTTGCCATGGATATAATCTGCCAAGGGTTTAAATCCTTTCCCGTTTGCCGATGAAGGGAACTTACGTGGGTCCGGGAGCAACCTGCCGTATTCATCCATAGGAATCCACGGCACGGGAGCCTTATCTTTTGATAGTCTGAATTGGGGTGGATTGTTTTGAATGCTGTTTGGAGGATGCGGATAAAACCAGCAATAATCGACCACTACGTATTCCCAACCCAGGTCTTTCATATGCTCGGCCATGTAATCAGCATTTGCTCTTACCTCTGCTTCCGTAACGGCTGCGCCAAAGCTATTGTAGCTGTTCCACCCCATCGGGGGGGTAGGCGCTAGTAGTTTTTCCTGGGCAAGGATCCCGGAGAAAGCAAGCATTAAAACCGATGATAAAATGGGTGTTCTGATCATTTTTTTCCCTGGTATTTCTCTTTCATCCTGTCTTTTGCGTAAGTGGATCTGTTGGCATTCGTTACGGCCTCTTTGTCCAGCTTGATCACCTTGCGGTCATAGGTATAAATGCCGTTCATTTCGTTTTCCACGTCTGTCCATTGCGTATATACCGCCCCGCTCAGACCTTCTTCCTGGAACTCATGGATCATCTCGATGAATTTGACGTACTCCTCCGTCGCAGCCTTTTTGTCTTTGTAATTATGATGCACCCAGGGGCCATCTTCATCCCATATATGACCTTTGACTTTATAGCCAATTGCCCCATATTCCCCATTGACCACCGCCCGTGTGTCATTACCAAAAGGGACAGAAGGAGGACGGTACGAGTGGTTGTCCTTGATATGGCCTACCACGTAATCCACATCGGGTTTACCGGCATCTATGCCGCTGTTTCCCGTAACAAGCCTGGATGGGTCTAGCTCCATGATGGACTTCGTGATCCGCTGCACATCGTAAGCTCCCCAATGCTCGTTGAAAACCACCCAGTTGATGATGGATGGATGGTTCCAGTGGGTTTTCACCATCCGTTGAAGCTCTGCTTCGAATTGGGTCTTTTCTTCCTCCGTTCGCTTTTTATGCGTATTGGGCATGTCTTGCCACACCAATATTCCCAACTTATCACACCAATAGTACCATCGCTGCGGCTCTACCTTGATGTGCTTACGGATCATATTAAAACCAAACGCTTGGGTCATTTCAATGTCCCACTTTAAAGCTTCGTCTGTTGGAGCGGTGTAAATACCGT
>JAKSDE010000441.1 GCA_022360235.1 Cytophagales bacterium | reverse complement strand
TTTACTTTTGTGGAGCTTCCCAAGTTTAAAAAGCTTATAAAAGAGGAAGGTCGTAGCTTGCAAGAGTTAACGTTGGAAGAAAAGTGGTATTATTTTTTAATTCATGCCGCTAGCACAACAAACGAAGAGCGAGGTATCTTATCAACGTCTACCGAGATCAAAGAAGCCTATAAAGCGTTGAGCTATCATGACTTAACGGGTCCCGAGCGAAGAAGCTATGAGTCGGCAGAGAAGAATAGGTTAGATGAATTGGCCATTCGTGATAAACTCCAAGAAGAGGCCACCCAGAAAGGAATAGAGATGGGCAAAAAAGAAGCGATAAAAGAAGGCATAGAGATGAGCAAAATAGCCATTGCCCAAACGATGCTAGCTGCTGGAGAATCAGTAGACAAGATTCAAAAATGGACGGGCTTGAGCTTGGAACAAATTAATGCCCTCAAATAATAGGTAAATCGATCTGTGTGTAGCTTTGAACAAAACTTTCCTTTTTCTAGTTCTAAGTTCCGACACCAGCTACCTTCCCTTACGGTTCAATACAACCCACTTAAAACTCAGAATATTAAAGTGTATAGCTAACCGATGTAATCAAAACCTGTGTACAGCCTCAATACTTCTGGAATATAGATACCCGCATCAGTTTGATTGTTTTCTAATAACGCGGCCATGATTCTCGGTAAGGCAAGTGCACTTCCATTTAAGGTATGGAGTAAATGTATTTTACCGTTTTCATCTCTATAACGAAGCTTCATTCGATTAGCCTGGTAGGTTTCAAAATTACTGACAGAGCTTACCTCTAGCCATTTCCCTTGTGCTACAGAAAACACTTCCATATCATAAGTAAGTGCAGCTGTAAACCCTAAGTCACCTCCACAGAGCTTAACTACTCTATAAGGTAGTACAAGCGCTTTTAATAAATGCTGGACATATTGACACATCGCTTGCAGTGCTTCATATGATTTTTCAGGAAGTTGTAGTTGTACGATCTCTACTTTATCAAACTGATGTAGCCGATTAAGCCCCCTAACATGGCTGCCCCATGAGCCTGCCTCTCTCCTAAAGCATGGTGTATACCCTACATTTTTGATGGGCAAATCATCCTTATTTAAGATGTTGTTGCGATATAAGTTAGTGATAGGAACCTCAGCAGTGGGAATTAAGTACAATGCTTCATCGGTAAGTTGATACATTTGCCCTTCCTTATCAGGAAGTTGCCCTGTACCATACCCTGAAGCTTGGTTGACAATAAGAGGAGGCTGTATTTCGTTATAGCCGATTTGTTGAGCTTCATCTAGAAAGAAATTGATCAAAGCTCTTTGTAATTTCGCCCCCTTTCCTTTGTATACAGGGAAGCCTGCTCCTGTAACCTTACTGCCTAGTTCAAAATCGATGATGTCATACCTTTTGGCTAGCTCCCAATGAGGAAGTGCATTTTTATCTATCTGAGGGAGGTTATTCGGTTGATAAACAACCTGGTTATCGTCAGCACACACTCCATTAGGTACCTCTCTATGAGGTATATTAGGAATTTCATACAAGGTGTTTTTTAATTCTTTTTCATGTAATCGGAGTTGATGGGTGAGCGTTTTGCTAGCTGCTTTGAGTTCGTTGGTTTGTAATTTAATTGCTTCTGCCTCGATTTTTTTCCCTTCCTTCATTAAGTGCCCAATCTGATTGGCTAATTTTTTCAATTGGGCCAACGTGTTATCAAGCGCTGCTTGGGTGGCTCTCCTTTCTTGATCAGTACTTAGTATTTTTTCGACAAGGAAGGCAGCGTTTTTTATCTTTCTCTTTTGTAGCCCCTGAATAACTTGTGCTTTATTTTTCTTGATATAATAGACTTCAAGCATCGCTCAAATAAAGTTTAAAGTAGGTTACGTATTGCTTACAATGTAAATACCTTCTGCACAAACACACCTTTATTTGTACTTATTAGCTGTATAGGTTATATTTATACTTGTGAACAAAAGGGCAAATTTATGACGCTACAAAGTAAGCCATTTTTGTTAAGAATAAGGCTGTTTTAGACGAATAAAAATAAAAGAGCGTTTTGTAAAAATTTATACATAAGACTTGACAATTAAGGAGTATTGCTCTATCATTGCAGCACTGAGTAGTAGACACTAGCAATTTCTCTAGTCTACCTATATAGTTGTAACTTCCTAGATCTTTTTGGATAATTAGATTTCCAACTACCATTGCTATTAGATGCTAGTAGCTAACTATAGCGAAGTACTTATCATTTTTTATTAATCATTTTAGTATTCTATGTATACCATCGAAGAGTTAAACGTGCAACTTTTTTCTGAGCTGAAAGAAATTGCAGAAGCGTTAGGAATTAAAAACTACAGAAAGCTCACAAAACAAGCGTTGATTTACAAAATATTAGATCAACAAGCTATTACCCCTGAAAGTGAAATACCACAGCGAAAAACAGTAGGAGTTTCAAAGCAAGGAGTGTCGCAAACACCTTCTAGAGAAACTTCACGAATAAAAAAGGAAAACAAAGCCCTAGGCGATACTACAGCAATGGATATGAATAAAGCAAATACTACTAATAAGGATAGTTTAAGAGATGTTGAAGGTAAGAGAGAACCTAAGACAGATACTACTAAAACGAAAACAAAGATGAACACGAATGTTAGCTTTGATGGTGTTATTGAAAATGAAGGGGTCTTGGAAATTCTGCAAGACGGATATGGATTTTTAAGATCTTCTGATTATAACTATCTAGCGAGTCCAGATGATATTTACGTTTCTCCATCTCAAATTAAACTATTTTCCTTGAAGACAGGCGATACAGTAGGAGGTCAGATAAGACCTCCTAAAGAAGGGGAGAAGTACTTTGCCCTACTAAGAGTAGAATCAGTCAATGGAAGAACTACAGAAGAAATTAGAGATAGGATCTCATTTGAGTATTTAACACCGCTATTTCCTCAGGAAAAACTGAATCTTAGTAACGGACCTACGCAGTATTCTACAAGAATCTTAGACCTTTTTGCTCCTATTGGAAAAGGACAGCGTGGGGTAATTGTGGCACAGCCTAAAACAGGAAAGACCGTTCTGTTAAAAGAGATTGCAAATGCTATTGCCAAAAATCATCCAGAGGTGTATCTAATCGTCTTACTCATTGATGAACGCCCTGAAGAGGTTACTGATATGGTACGTAGTGTGAGTGCAGAAGTGATTTCATCTACCTTTGATGAACAGGCAGAACGACATGTAAAAGTATCGAGTATTATTTTGGAAAAAGCCAAAAGAATGGTAGAGTGTGGCCATGATGTGGTCATCTTATTAGATTCAATTACGCGTTTGGCAAGAGCTTATAACACGGTTGTTCCTTCCTCAGGCAAAATCTTATCAGGAGGGGTAGATGCGAATGCTTTGCATAAACCCAAACGCTTCTTTGGTGCTGCGCGAAATGTAGAGCATGGAGGTTCTTTAACGATTATTGCTACCGCACTTATTGAAACTGGCTCGAAAATGGACGAAGTGATCTTTGAGGAGTTTAAAGGAACAGGTAATATGGAGCTACAGCTTGATAGAAGGCTGGCTAATAAACGTATCTATCCAGCTATTGATGTACCTGCCTCTGGTACACGAAGAGAAGATCTGTTGCTTGATAAAGCAGAACTATCTCGTATATGGATTTTACGTAAGTTTATGGCAGACATGAACTCTAATGAAGCGATTGAGCTCCTATTAGAAAAAATGAAGGGAACGAAGTCTAACGAGGAATTCTTAATCTCGATGAATGATTAGGTGTATGTTTCCAAGTACATTGGGGAAACAGATAAAAACTTGTCCCGCCTATTTCAGCA
>JAKSDE010000175.1 GCA_022360235.1 Cytophagales bacterium | reverse complement strand
TTGTACCTTCCTGAAGACGAGCCCTCATCTGTTTGACTGGTGTTCCTTGTGCTGTATGATACATACACTAAAGTTTGCCGTTCCTCGTCAAGCACACGTCTGATTTTAACCTTTTTGTCCTTGAAAATGTTAAGGCCTTTGGCTTCGGAGAAAACCTCCTTTCCGGCTGAACCCTTAATGCGCTCAATGTCACGCACAGTCACCTGCCCAGCATTCGAGCAAGCTAGCGATGTTTAAGAAGGGTCACCAAAGAAGTCCTTCTAAAGCCGGTCTTGAATATTGCGCTTGATATCTGTCAGGTATAGCACAATGCCCTCCACCTCTGGGTCGTCAATCGCTACAACTTCTACCTCGTCCTTGAATATGAGACCGCCGGCACTAAAATCACCTACGACGCTCTTGTTGGCCAGGGATACACCAGGCAGGCACAATCCTATAATAACGCTGGAAGCAAAGAGCTGCTGATATACTCTTTTGGCGTTTGTACTCCTGCAGTTGCCTGCTTGCTTTGTCGTGAAATCCGGCTGACATTGGTCGCCGCCCGCGCAGGTAGTAGCTAGCCTACCACTCCTGCTTGACCTCCGGCAATCAAAACGGTGAGCATAAACCTAGCGGGGAACATTATGCATTACAGATAGTTTGACCAACCCCATCGTGCTGATTGTCTGAAGAATTCGTCTCAGATCGCCAGAGCGCGAACAATTTCTTATTGCACCTTGTCAGATCAGTCAGCCAACGTGTTCCTAGTAGATGGATGACCGCAGTAGGCGACTACCAGCAATAACACGCCACTTGATCTACTATACAGCTAGCCTAAAGCTGCTACCAGGATGCAACACGCCAAGAACTAAGAAGCCAACACTCACTGAAAGCTCTGACTGCCAACGTCGTTTTCGCGGGTGGCAGGCCGGGCTCGTGCAACCTGATCGCTGTGTCGCAGATCTGCGATCTGCTTACCAGCACCACCGCAGCGCGGTCCTGGCGGCGTACAGAAGCGCATCCCTGTTTGACAAGTAGAGTGGCACATAGGCACGGCCATAGGCCCCTACTAGTCCGGGGTCTGCTTTAGTGCATGGGCAGTGTTACCATTGGGATGTTGTAGACGTATGGTTTAGTGTAAACGAGGACCTCTGGGAACCGCTGGGAACCACTTACGCATATGACAGCCTACTTGCCTTTCTGGTAGCTACTGGATGTACTCGCTTCTGCTCTGACTGGCAACAGCCACGTGGTCTGGTCACTTCAAGAGCTGTTGTGGGTGTGCAGCAGCTTGACACACCTGCGATGACAATGCATCTGTGTTTTTATTTAGCTTGTGTGGGTGTTATCACCCATAAACTATCGTTGCCCACCCAGCCGGCTGGCACCCCTACAAACGATCCAGACCATCTATCTCTCCCCGCAGAAGCTTCAAAGCAACTGCAGCTCGACTGGGCACCTACATTTACCAGTTAATACAATAGCGAGAGTATGTGAGCAGCATGAAGGTAGTAGAAAGCTAGCCTGCGATCATATGGGAACCTGCCTGCTTCAGGCCTCCATAGTCCCCAGAGAATTCAATAAGGAATGTGACTCCTTGGC
>JAKSDE010000185.1 GCA_022360235.1 Cytophagales bacterium | reverse complement strand
CTTTGATAGCCTGTGTTTTAATATTTTTTAAAAGTTCGAGTGAATGGGCAGGAAAGGTTGGCTCAAAGAGTAGCTCTCTTAAAAGGGAAAGCATCTTATCAAAATATCTTGATAAGGTAACAAGGTGGATGCTTAAAAAATCTGCTTCTGCAACAATGCCTAAACTAGCTCCATATTGATCAATACAGGTAGCAATTTCTAGAGCACTTTTTCTCTTTGTACCTTCTTTGAGCATCTTTGCTGTAAAATAGGCTACCCCATTTTGTGGCTCATACCAACTACCTGCTTTAAAAACAACTTCTAGCTTGACGATAGGCTGGCTACCTGCGTTAAGTACAAATATTGGTATTGCTTCATTGAGTTGGCATTTTTTAGGCCATTGCAATGGAACAAAGTCAATTTTTTTAAAAGTAGGGGCGATGGTTCTATCTAACATTTTGTGGACGATGGCTTACGCTTTCTTATTGTTTTTCAATTTAGTTTGAGCGTAAAGTGATTTATGAAAAAAAAGTGACAAAATTATGTATAACAAAATAGCAAACATAATTCCTTCCACATGAAAGGTCGCAACGAGTACGATAGCACACAATAAAAATATATATTTAAGTCGGTTAGGATACCAAGCATAGGTGGTAAACTTAAAAGCCATCAGCTTAATTTTAGCTACTAAAAGAAAGGAAAAAAGCACAGTAAGGCTACTAAGGGTGTAGGGATGCGCGATAAAGTCTGTGAAAAAGGCATATCTATCAAGGAGAATACTAAACGAGATCGTGCTTATCAAGATGGCATTGGCAGTAGTAGGTAAGCCAATAAATACTTTTTTCTGCCCTTTACCGATATTAAACTGAGCAAGTCTAAGAGCAGAAAAAACGGTAATAAGCATTGCGATGAAAGGGAGGTAAAGGGAGGTGGTTTCTTCTTGGATAAGTCGATACATGATTACTGAGGGTAATAAGCCAAACGTAACAAGATCGGCGAGTGAGTCAAGTTGTTTGCCAAGGGGAGAGGAAATTTTGAGCAGCCGTGCACTAAAACCGTCTATAAAATCAAAGAAAGCACCTAGCCACAGGTATAGGGCTGCATAAAAAAGAGAGCCTTGAAAAGCTTCTATAATACCGATGTTACCACTTACTAAATTAAGGATTGTGAAAAAGTTAGGGATTGCTTTTTTTATATTCATAGCGTTTAACGTTTCGCATGCCTCCTCTGTCAATCCATTCAAACGCTTTGCATAGGCGTTGTCATGCGCTTGGCAACAAACACTCATTTGAATGTCCTATTTTCTCAATAGCGTAAGGTAAGCCGAATTACGGTAAATTTACTACTTTCAAAATTTTTTATCATCTGGCGACCTATCTTTTCACTGAATATTCGCCTGACTGCTCTTCTCCTGGGTATTTTCTTCATTAACTTAATCTTTGAGGCGGTCAAGTTATTTCAGAGAAGGAAACAGCGGTTGAGTGTTTGAGCTTTTTTTAACTTACCTTAGTATAAGCATACATTGTATGGAGTATAAATTACTAGAACACTGAAATCCAACCCAAAATAGATGAGTATACTTGTTCTTGGATCTATTAGTTTTGATGCTATCGAAACTCCTTTTAGTAAGGTTGATAAAATTCTAGGAGGCTCTGCCGTATATACTTCCCTGGCAGCTTCTTACTTTACTAAGCAGTCCCATAGCAAACTCAATTTGGTGGGGGTAGTAGGAGGAGATTTTTTGAAGTCAGATATAGCCCTCCTTCAGCAGCATGGCGTCAATACAGCGGGGCTACAGATTAAGCAAAATGAGAAGTCCTTTTTCTGGAAAGGGAGATATCATTATGATATGAACAAGCGGGATACGTTGGTAGTAGCATCAAATGTAATGGAAAAATTTGACCCTATGATTCCACCTTCTTATCAAGATTGTGAATTTCTGATATTAGGTAGCTTATCTCCCAGTATTCAAAAGCAAGTAATAAATCGTCTGAACAAGCGTCCTCGGCTTATTGTAATGGATACAATAGACTATTGGATAGATAGGGCGTGGGATACAGTCATGAAAGTAATTCAAACAGTGGATATTTTATCTATCAATGAGGCGGAGGCTAGAAAAATTGCGCAAGAATACATGTTAGCGAAGGCTGCTCAAAAAATTTTAGCTATGGGCCCTCGCTATCTGGTAATTAAAAAAGGAGCGCATGGTGCATTGCTGTTTGACAAAAATCATACTTTTTATGCTCCTGCTTTCCCTTTAAAAGATATGACTGATCCTACCGGCGCAGGCGATGCTTTCACAGGCGGATTGGTTGGTCATTTAGTACGTTGTGCTAGTATTTCTTTTGAAGATATGAAAGTAGGGGTTATGATTGGCTCAGCTATAGCTTCTTTTTGTGTTGAAAAATTTGGCCCCGAAAAACTGATTCACTTAACGCAAGAAGCTATAAACAAAAGAATTCAGCAATTGGTAGCGTTGGTTCAGTTTAAAAAGGAACTTAGTGGAAGTTATTTAAGTTAGCCTTAGTTATTGTCATGAAAAAAGTTATTCATCGTTTACTCGTTGCTTCAGGGCTGATTTTTCTGGTAGTATTGCTTTATGTGTATGTGCATTTACCAGAGGAAGTAAACATACTCCCTCCTCCCTATGAGATATTCCATAGGGTACTTAGTCGTGAAGCTTTCTTTTACGTTGTGCTGGGGATTTTTGTGGGTATGAATACATTACTATTGGGTTTAGTAAGCCTCATCAAGATTCAGTCTATTCGTAACACTGGCTTATTCAGCCAACCAACTTTTAAAGTCCGTCTACAAAATTGGTTGTGCAGCTTTTCTCTTATCTTAAACCTCCTTTACCTTGCCATTATTTTCTTAATAACAACTTTTAACAGCCCAAAATCCTTTAGCTAGTTCCCCTTAGCTTTTCTCTTCAACCTCTATTTTCCAGGAAGCCCTCCCCTAAATTCGTCTCGAAGGATCTTTATTTCACCTCTTTGACAAAGCTTTCGATTGGCTCTTTGCAGAACGTTTCGATCTTATCTCTTAAAACCTTAAAACGCATTTTTCAACACGCCCCAAGAGTCGCTTCTCTTTTTCGATAGCTTGGGGAAATACATTACGCATTGTGGGCTTTATTTGGCTAGCTTGAGCGATTTCCATGGATAAAAAAGAAAACAAACAAGTTTTTTCCTATCTTTTTGTAACAATCTTTAGCTTCTTATACGGAGGGCTACCTCGTGGCTTAGCTTTTTCTAAAATACACGAGCTTCATTTATACTGCTCTTTTTAGCTGCCCCGTGCAGGCAGGGCCAGGTCATTCTAAAATAATAGCGCTAACCCTTTGATATCG
>JAKSDE010000438.1 GCA_022360235.1 Cytophagales bacterium | reverse complement strand
TAACCCCTCTAGAATAGCTGCTGCTGCATCCTGCTTACCCTGCTTTTTAGCTGAATCTAACACAGCGGCTGTGTTAGCAGGGTCTTTAACTAACTCATCTAGAATAGCTGTTACTGCATCTTGCTTATCATTCTTTTTAGCTGAATCTAACACAGCGGCTGTGTTAGCAGGGTCTTTAACTAACCCCTCTAGAATAGCTTCTACTACCTTATCTTCTCCATTGGTGCGGGCTTGCTGCAACGCTTGAGCTATTTCTTCAGGTGTTAGATTCGCTAGAATTGTCTCAATTACGTCTTTCTTGGCAGGTTCAGCGTTGGCGGCTTCTTTCAATCCAGCTTGGATAGTTTGATTATCTACTTTAGCTTTTGTCTTAGCGTTGCTTAGCAGGTCTTCTATTATAGTTTCATTATTATCGGTTACCGCCTTCTTGAATGCCGTCTTCACATCCCAATGAGCGAGAATTGCCTTTTCTACGTCTGGAAGGTTATTCTCCAAGGCCTCCTTCAATGCCTTGGCAATGGCGGCATCTCCTACTTTTTCTTGCGCTTGTGCGTTGCTAAGGAGGGCTTCTACGATGGGGGCGGTTGTATCATCCCCTGCTGCGGTGTTAAAGGCCGCTTGGAGCGCTGTAGCTGTAATTTTATCTAAAGCCTTGGCTAAAATTACTTCTACTACTTTAGCCTCCCCCTGGCTAACGGCTTGTTGCAAGGCTTGGGCTATTTCTGCCGATGTTAGATTCTTTAGAATAGTTTCAACGACGGCTATCTTGGCTGGGTCGTTAACGGCTTTTTTCAATCCGTCTTGGATGGCTTCGTCCCCTATTTCTGCTTTTTTCTCACCATTGCTGAGTAGTTCGTCTACGCTAGTGGCATCCCCTTTGTCTACCGCATTGGTGAATGCTGCCTGGGCGTTCCAATGATCGCGAATCGCCTTTTCTACTTTTCCACGCCCCCCCTCTACAGCCTTCTGCAATGCGTTGGCAATGGCTGCATCTCCTACTTTTTCTTGCGCTTGTGCGTTGCTAAGGATTATTGTTACGATGTCTGAGGTAGCATCTGCG
>JAKSDE010000436.1 GCA_022360235.1 Cytophagales bacterium | reverse complement strand
TTTCCTCTTACTTGCCCACTTTTTATTGATGTATGTCCTTTGCAGTGTTTACAAATAGGATTTTTCATGGCTTTTTAGGTAAAGTTAGGAAAAACTATATAACACTCCCACAATTGTTTGTACAACTTCACGTCGCACGCGTTATGAAGGGTTGACTAAATCATAAATTTCCCCTCCTCTTTTAAAGTTCAAGCGTAACACTTAAATTGGTATAATTTCTTCGGTAGAGAGAAGGGTGACGAAAAACTACTGCTAAGCGCTACAGCAGCTATTTTCTATTTAACCATCTTTTTAAGAAATTTGAACCCTTTCTTTTCTGCCCTAGTAAAATAAACTAGCTGTTAAAAACGAATGGATGCATGAATAAAAACTGTAAGGTAGTTTGGGATAATTGCCTTCAATTTATTAAAACACAAGTCAGTGAGCAAAGTTTTAAGACGTGGTTCCAACCCATTGTCCCTTATAAGTTCGAAGACAATGTACTGACTATTCAGGTTCCTAGTCAGTTTTTTTATGAATGGCTAGAAGAACACTATCTCTCTCTGTTGAGGCAAGTAATCGATAGAGAGCTCGGTCCTGGTGGCAAGCTGGAATACTCTATTATTGTTGACAAAGGCAGTGCCGACCAGAGGGCTTTTACAATTAACTTGCCTACCCATTCGTCTAATTACTTCAAAAAAGAAAATTTAAATGGTGAAGCTTCTAAAGATGGTTTCAGAAGTCCGTTCGAGCTGGAACGTATTGACAAAGAAAGACACGCATCCTACCTTAGCCCCCATCATACCTTTGACACCTTGATTGAAGGAGACTGTAATCAATTAGCAAAATCTGCTGCACAAGCAGTTGCTAAAAAACCAGGTAATACCTCTTTCAATCCGCTGATGATTTATGGAGGTGTGGGTCTAGGCAAGACACATATAGTACAAGCATTAGGAAATGCAGTAAAAGCAAACTTTAGCAATAAGTTTGTGCTCTATGTTTCGTCAGAAAAATTCACTACCCAATTTATCGAAGCATTAAGAAACAATAACGTACAAAATTTTACCAACTTTTATTTACAGGTCGATCTTCTGATCATTGATGATATCCAATTTTTAGCAGGAAAAGAAAAAACGCAAGAAATTTTTTTTCACATCTTTAACCATCTACATCAGTATGGTAAACAAATCGTGCTGACTAGTGATTGCCCTCCGCGCGATCTAAAAGGCTTACAAGAACGATTGCTTTCTAGATTTAAATGGGGATTGACCGCTGACCTTCAGCAGCCCAATTTTGAAATAAGAGTAGCCATCATCCAAAGTAAAATAGAAAAGGATGGTATTTACATTTCAGAGGACTTAGTCCAGTACATCGCTCATAGCGTAGATACCAATATTCGTGAGCTAGAAGGTGTACTCATCTCCTTAATTGCCCATGCTTCTTTGAGCAAAAGAGATATTGATCTCGAACTTGCCAAACAGGTCTTAAAAAATATTGTGCATGATATTGACACAGAAGTAAATATAGACTACCTTCAGAAAACAGCTGCAGAACACTATAAGATTTCTTTAGACGACATAAGGGGCAAGTCTAGAAAAAAAGAAACCGTTATCGCCCGTCAGGTAGCCATGCATTTAGCCAAAGAATATACTAATCACTCCTTGAAGTCAATCGGAGACTATTTCGGAGGGAGAGACCACAGTACAGTCATCCATGCTTTACAATCTGTCGATGATATGTTAGCTACCGATCAACACTTTAAGCGATCCTTTGAAGACCTAAAAAGAAAAATCAAACTTAAAGTACCCATTAATAATTGATTTTATAGTAAAGTTTTTCTTCAGACAATATCAACGGTGCGCCTAACGAAGCAAGCTAATAAATACCCTAATAAACCAATAGACGGCTATTTTCATGGGACTAAAGGCATTCTTGAGTAAGCCACTAGCAGCATGGGTTGTAAGAAAGCAGAACGTATGGGCCAAAAGTCCAATTAATACACAACAGAAAGTCTTTAAAAAATTGCTTAATAGTGCCCAAAATACTTTGTTTGGCTTAGCCCATCATTTTAAAGACATCCAAACTTATGAAGACTTCAAAACTTGTGTTCCTATCAGAGACTATGAAGCACTTTTACCCTATATTGAAAAAATAAAAGGAGGAGAGAAAGATGTTTTATGGAAAGGAAAACCTATCTATTTTGCAAAGACTTCAGGGACTACCGCAGGAAATAAATATATACCTATAACAAAAGAATCTATCTCCAATCATATTCTCTCTGCACGAAATGCTTTGTTAAACTATATTGATGAAACAAGGAATACTAGTTTTTTAGCGGGGAAGATGATTTTTCTATCAGGAAGCCCTCAGTTAGGCTGGTTAGGAAGAAGGCCAATAGGGAGGCTCTCTGGTATTGTGAACCATCATGTACCTGCTTACTTACGAAGTAAGCAACTACCAAGCTATCCTACGAATTGTATAGAAGATTGGGAAAAAAAACTCGAGCAAATCATTCATGAGACCATTGCCGCGAAGATGACTTTAATCTCCGGTATGCCACCATGGATACAAATGTATTTTGATAAGCTACAAGAGAGAACCCATCAGCGAATTAAAAATATCTTCCCTCACCTTTCATTGTTAGTGCATGGCGGTGTAAACTTTGCGCCCTATCGTAAGAAACTCTTTGAAAGTATTGGTCAAGAAATAGATACTATTGAAACCTATCCTGCTTCAGAAGGCTTCCTTGCTTTCCA
>JAKSDE010000435.1 GCA_022360235.1 Cytophagales bacterium | reverse complement strand
CTCGGGGTTTTCATTGGTAATAACAGGTAAAAGCTGAGCCGGTGCCGCATTATAGCGGGGTCGATAGCCTGAGGGTACATCCACGTCAAACTTTTCTGCTAATACCTTGAGGCGTACACTGATAGAATACCTACTACACATAGCGCTTTTACGTATAAAGATAGGTATACAAAAGACAAGAGACAAAAGCTCCTTTTGGCTGCCGCCTATAAGTTTTCCTCTTCATCTTAACAAATCTGTCTTTAAATCTGCTAGTATGCGTTTCCTTACTACCCCTAAACAGCTTGGCACTGGAGCAAAAGGGGCTATATCTTTCCATGAGGTCAAAATACGGGAGTGTTATAATCAGATAGTTAAGAAGGTTTTATGAACTTCATCAAAGCCACCATACTCATTAAGAAAATACACTATCTTTAACGTTAGCATGATCAGTCGCAGCGATCTTTTAGGTAAAGTTAGGAAAAACTATCTAATTATAACACTCCCCCTTATATTGAGAGTTCACAGCAGTTCAACCTGTTTCAGTTTTGCCTTGCCTCCATTTGGTGTCCCCTCACTACTTTGGTTGGGCTTTACCAGGCGCTTAGCACAAAGCTATTAGCGGATTTTCCAGGAGAAGTAAGGGGTGATGCAGTAGCCTTCGTTGTTGTTAGCAAAGGCTACGTGGGGTTGGGGGTGAAATGGGAGCGTACTGGTAATATTTACAACATGATTTACAGGGATGACTTTTATCGTTATGATCCATCAACTAACAGTTGGACAAAATTAACAGGTACTGCTGCGTTTCCAGGAGAAGCAAGGGATGATGGGATGATGCTGTAGCCTTCTCACTTAATCCCCTCAACAAGTGAGATGATGAGGGCAATACACTACTCATCAAGGCTACCCCGAAGCCCCCGCACAAGGTAATAGCGCTAACTTAATATATTTATCTATATTTGCTATACCTGCATTGTTTGGTTTTTCTTGCATAGGTTCTGTGAGGGGCTTGAGGTGAGATTCCTCTTGCCTACTCGATGTTCG
>JAKSDE010000325.1 GCA_022360235.1 Cytophagales bacterium | reverse complement strand
TCAAGTCTTTTCTCAATGCTGACAAGTTGTTGCGTTGCATTCACTCCCCTAGCTCCTTCCCTTGCACTTACGTACTGTTGGGCTACTGCAAAACTTGGACTGCTTGCCATCAGCAAGTGCAGGGAGAAAACGATGGATACCCATTTTTTCATCTACCAAAGTTACCGATTTTAATCTTTTTTTTCAGATGAAGGAAAATGGAAAGCTCGATTTTGATGAATAAAGCTTAGGGTTGTGCGGGGGGAGGGGCGGATTTATTCATCAAAATGAGCATCCAAGCGGCATACTGAACTGCATTCAAGACAATACGGTTACCGCCGCGCGTAGGTGTATCACTCGATTACCTCGTGGGGAACTCTGACCAAGAGCTGGACAGTAATACTTTGAAAAAGATACTGGAAGTACAGAACCTCCCAGAAGATATTCAGGAGAAGATTCACTACTTCATTGATGTGGCAATCAAGGACTTTAAAACAAGACAAGCTTATTCATAAAAAAGACCGGACTTGCCAGGCTCTTTTTATGACTTGTTGTACGTTGAAAACTATGCTTAGTTGAAGGGATACATTACACTACGCCCAGTTGGGGGAGCCAAGAAGCTATAAAACCCGGTCAACTTTCAGCAACCTCTTGCCAGCCCTCCATAGGGGCTGCAAAATCCTCGAAGGCGATCTCTTTACATGCAGTGACCGTATCCTGCAGATAGTCATACTCACACCTGTCCCCCTTGTATATGTACAGATAAAACCCAATTACTGGATCTTTTTTGCCTTGTTCGAAGAAGTGGGCACTTTCAATCCTGAAAAGAAGACCATCATGCTTTTGTTCTAAAGTCATAACTGAATTTTTGTAGGATCACTTTTGGGGATAAATCCTATGAGTACCTTTTAAAGCATCGCGCCACTTGCCATTCTTGAATATCTCCAAATGGATGTGTGGAGCGTCTCCATGGGGATATATAACGTCAAGCCTCAACTTTCTAAGACCATCCTGAGACATTAAGACAATGTCTCCAGATTCCTTAGTAAATATTTTACAATTTGGTCCCAACCATTCTTTAGCAGACTTGTAAGCTGCTTTTACACCAGCACTGGCCCCTTCAAGTCTTTTCTCAATGCTGACAAGTTGTTGCGTTGCATTCACTCCCCTAGCTCCTTCTCGCTACTCTTCTGGATCGTCAGGCATTTTGTCATACAACTCTTTCAAACCTTCGTGACATTCTCTTGCTAGAGGTATTATTTCATCCCACTCCTTACAACGAATAACCTCAAAGTCTGATAGCTCACCAGACGATCGAAAGAAGGTCTCTAACTTATCTCGGAACGTGAACAACCGATCAAGGAGCAGTGTTGAAACACCGTAGTGAGGTGCATGACCAGCTTCAATAAATTCATAAAATAGCATATCATCTAGACACATATACGCGTAGTCTAGATAATTGGTATACATAGTGTACAGACGACTGTTCTCATATTTTGCAAAGCCTTCTTCAGGATAGCAAAAGTTTCTAATAGCCATTAGCATATTCGCAAACCATAGCTTTGCTGAAATTTTAGTCTGATTCATGCTGCTATAGATCTAAAAGGTGTTTCAGTTGTTCAAACATGCTTTGTGGTATGTGATACTCTGAAGCATCCACCGTATTTGGGCGAACCCATTCCCCAGACTTGGTTAATACCTTCCCATCCTTGTGTCGTTGAAAGTATGGAACCCTTTGGCCTAAAGGAGCATTTGGATGTAGGTTCTTCTCACTGAAACGTATGTAATCCATTGACGACTTTGGGTTTACATACTTAGTTCCTTTATTATTTCTAGCTGCTTGACTCACCCACCCTTTTGGAGTTTTAAACTGTTTGGAAACACCCTCTATCATGCCTTTGGGTAACTGCCCCGCTCCCTTAGCGGCCTTCGTCCCCGTCTTAGCCCCAGCCGATGTACTGGCAGCGGCCTTAGTCCCCGTCTTAACGCCTTGCCCCAATAATTTTCCGCCTTTAGCAACGCCTTTGATGATCTCTGGACCAAAGACAAACTGCAGCACTTCGGCATTCACATATCCTGTTTCTTCCGCCTCGTTTAAGTGGTACGTCTCAGCATTGAAGGCCCTTGCATAAATCATGCTGCGCTTCCGATACTCCTGAGCAGCTGCGAAACGCTGGCGATATTCTTCTGGGTTTTCCCAGTCGTATTGCACTTTTTGGCAAAAGGCATCAAATAGCTCCTTTAAAGAGGCAACCTTTTCTTTTATCCCCAGTTTATCTTCCCAGGCAGCCACTGACTTGGCTGCATTGATGCCAAATTTGCCCAGCATCTCTGGAAGGTCTACCAGTAAGGTTTTACCGGTATCCCAAACACTCTTGCCTACTCCAGAAGCAAGGGCTCCGATTTTTTCGCTTCCTCTGGGCGAGGAAGGACATCCCAGCACCTGCCGTACAGGAGCTAATAATTCTTCCTTGATTGCTGTGGCTTCGGCTCTATGTTGTTTGGCTGAAACCCCTATATGGTCCATTGCTATAATCTGGTGTTCTGCTTGGCCTTCGGCTGCCATTCTTAACTTATTGGCTTCATAGCCTAATCTGATGCCTGCTTGAAACAATGGATGGGACTCAAACTTGCTTCGTTGATCTTTTAAAAGCTCTTGGAGCTTGGTGTTGTTAGGGTCGACTTTGAGCTGGGCTTCGGTAGTGGCTACAGCATCGCGTAGTTCTTTAAAAGATGGATCTTTTTCGCATGTTTTCAAATAAGCTTGTACTTCTTCTCGAAGCTTTATTTTATCTGGTATTTCGGTACTCGGAGTGAGGAACGCTGCATGACGCATTGGAGATGGTTGATATCCCCCCACACACAAGGCACCGGCACATTTTTGGCGGAGGGTATGGGCAGCGGTGAAAAGTTTGTCGGCAGTGGTAGCATCTTGCTTGATAGTATGAACGATTGCTTCTCTAAGATCTTGGCCGGTTTGTATGCCAGACTGCTCTTTTTTTTCTGGACTTAATTGCTCAATAAGGGCATCATATAGGCAGTTGTTGTGACCACTTTTTGCTACCTGTACATTAGCGTCGAGAGGAGCCCAGTGGCCAGATTGGCCATCCTTGCCTGGGGTGTATTGAATTCTAATACGGTTGCCTTTCTTCCCCTTGCCTATTCTGTTTATGAGTTTCCCATTTTCGTTGTAAAGCTCTATACAACATCCCAGAGCATTGGCAGCAAATCCGACCACCGTGATATCGCCTTCTTTACCATCCCGGATGCCTTGGAGCTGTTTTTGGACTTCCGGGGGAAGATGTTCTTCCGCTACCTCACCTTCTTCAGCAGATTGCTTGGCTTTTTTATCCTTTTTTCGAGCAATATCGTCGGTGAAGTCGTAGGTGCGTCTTTCGGCGCGGAACTTTTCTGTAGCCTCATTGACTCTTTGGGTAGCTTCTTTAGTCACCTCTTCTACACCCAAATTCACCACCTTCCCAGTGACAGGGCGGACTAGCTCGCTTTGGACCGTATGGGTGAGCTGGGATGTGATATGATCACTGAAGGCATCACAGATCCTAGCTTGGGTGGAGGGGCCACAATACTGTCCTCGGAGTGGTTTAGAGCTTGAAGAAGCTTTTGAGCTATACTGCGTCCCTTTACCTACTTGAGGAACAGGGATTCTTGCTTGCGATTCGTCTTCTGCATCACAGCTAAAACCTTCTACACAGGCTTGAACAACATGAGGTTGCGCTTGCTGGGAGACGGCTTGGGCAGTTTGCTCCTCTTGGCGTTCTAGTTCTTTTTGATGCTGCTCTATTTTGTTGTTCAACTTCTTCAAGAATTTGTTGGTAAGGGTGACGATCTCTTCGAGCGCTTTAACTTGGGAAGCACCTTGGAGCAATTTGCTTGCCACGGGTAGTTTATTACTGACTACACCTTTGGCGATTTCACACAAGGGAGCGTTCCAGCCACTCCCCTTGTGGGAGAGCAGGGCTAACCCTTCGCTGATGAATACGTTTTGCCAGTAGTTGCTTTTATGCTTGTTATCGAGTGATAAGCCTTTTTGAACCAGGGGATGGCCCTCCAGGAAACGGTGGATGGCTTTTTCTACCTCTTTAGAAAACAACTTTTCTACATTGCAAAGGAATAGATGGTCTACTCCATAATTGACTATCGCAGTCAAACCTT
>JAKSDE010000378.1 GCA_022360235.1 Cytophagales bacterium | reverse complement strand
GATTGTGTTACGAAGCATACAGTATAAGAAAAATATACTTAGTGTGAACAGTAGCCATTACGCTTGCAAGCAAAGCAATTGTGACTGGGTTTGTGCACATCTTTACCCTTCCTTGTGGCTCTGCTGAATACAGTGTTTCTACATGCTTCAGCTGCCAAAACTGGACAGTACAACATTATGAACCTATATTTGTATCTCAAGGGAAACAGAGTGATCACTTATGGTCAACAATGCTTTGCCTTTACAGGATGAATTTTACAAAGGATATCTTGGAATCCTTGCAAAGCATGCATTCTTAGCAAGTGCCATTCATCAATTTATAACAGCTACATGGAGCACTATGCCTTTTGCTGTTGCCCAAATTCAGGATGTTGGTTTAATCTTTCTGGCAGCTATTGCTTCATCGATTGCTGATAAAGGAATAAAAGAGGAGAAGGATCCACAGTCGATTTTAAGTACCACTCTACTTACACTGGCTTTAAGTACACTTGTTGTTGGAATTTTAGTGATGTGCACAGGTGGGAATGTTTGCCTGCATCTAAATGTCTCTGCCTTCTTGTATCCATAGCAGCCAGGTTATTCTTGGTTATTAGACTTCAGATAAACTAAAATTCTTTATGTGGCCTTATCGCCACGTTAGAATCAAAGTTCAGTGAATTCATGAGCTCTCTATGACTCTAGATACTTGTACAAAAGACAGCGCCCAGCAACTTATAGATATAGTGCTCTATTGGTTCGATTCAAACGCCAGTTAGTGCTGCCCATTCATTGGTCATAACAAAACAAATAGTGCAGGAGGACTATCTTGGCTGATACAATGTACCTTGACAGCGTATCTGTCAGCAAAATTATTGCTTTGTGGATTTTGTTGGTTACCCTGAGCAGTCCAAATGTAAAGTGGGGACTAAAGATGATCAACCAGAGAAATATAAACCTTCCATGGTTAGTGTGACACCTGATTTCCAAACCAATCGGACTTGACATTCGATTATATATATATATATATATCTTTCTACATAAAGTAGCTCAAACAAGAGCTTTGGTAGCTTCAGAATGTACAAATAAAACGGGTTCATTGCTGGCCATTCATTGTAAATTTCTGTCCTCTTTGGTAAGGTTAAACCGGATTTATTTTCGTAATTTAATAATTCTTCCTTGCGAGGATAAGTTCTCTTAT
>JAKSDE010000193.1 GCA_022360235.1 Cytophagales bacterium | reverse complement strand
TCAATGCATCTAATTTAAAAAAGTTTACTTATTTTTTCGTATCTTTGCTTTTTTAAAGCTACGCTCTTGGTTGTATTATGAGAGAGGGATGGTGAGTAACGTCTATTAAAACAAAGCTTTAGGAGTCATGAATAAAGATGTAAAGACGAAAAGGAGCGCAGTAAGAAGCATCTTGGTATCACAGCCTGCGCCTGTAAGTGAAAATTCACCTTACTTAACTTTAGCAAAGAAATATAACTTAACTATTGACTTCAGGCCTTTCATTGAGATTGAGCCTACCTCTTTAAATGAATTTAGGAAACAAAAAGTAACTATTCTCGATCATACAGCTGTTATATTTACGAGTAGAAATGCGGTAGATCATTTTTTTAGACTATGTGAAGAAAGTAAAATTGAAATGCCCTTGACTATGAAATACTTCTGTGTTTCTGAACAGACGGCTAATTACTTACAAAAGTATATTGCCGTAAGGAAACGTAAAGTTTTTATAGGGGAAAAAACAGCTGAAGACCTCATCCAGGTACTCAAAAAGTATAAGGAAGAAAAGTACATCTTCCCTTGCTCTAATGTAAGAAAAGATGCTATTCCCAACTTTTTAAAAGAAAATGGCTATCAGTATACAGAAGCCATTATCTACAAGACCGTTGCGGGTGATTTATCCGATCTGGCTAACATCAACTATGATATTATCGTATTCTTTAGCCCTTCGGGTGTCGATTCCCTTTTTCATAACTTTCCTGCATTTGAACAAAAAGACACAAGAATTGCTGCTTTTGGGCCTACTACAGCCCAGGCAGTAAGAGATAGCGGGCTGATACTAGATATCGAAGCACCGTTGCCTAATATGCCTTCTATGACAGGGGCTTTAGAACTGTACATCAAAGGAGAAAATAACGTATAAAAATGCGTGTCATTTTATTTTGAGAGGAGAAATTATTAACTTTCCCTTCATAAGATCATAAATTTTTTCAAGTTTTATTGAACTTTTATCGCGTTGTCTCTATATTTGGGTAACATGAATAGAGAGAAAATAAAAAGGGGAGTAAGTACTTATTTACCTTTTTTTATACTTATGGGAGCATTTACAGAGAGTGCAGCTATGGTGTTAGAACAATATAAAGGACCTATAATAGAAGCCTCCAAGATAGAAACACTCTCAAGCGACTCAGCAGTCGTCACTACGAGAATGCGCGCTGAGAAAAGCTTAGAATATGAAAACGGTGATAGGGAATATCCAGAAGGAATTTACATAGAGTTTTATGAGGGTGATAGTATAGCATCTACCCTAACGGCTAATAAAGCTTACTACTATTCAAAAGAAGATCTTTATAAGGGAGAAGGCAATGTAGAAATCAAAAACTACGCCAAGGAAGAACAACTCAACACAGAAGAGTTATACTTGGACCCTAAGGAGGAAAAGATTTTCACAGATAAATTTGTAAGGGTAGAAACGAAAGGTGATATCCTAATGGGAGAAGGAATTACTGCTAGCCAAGACTTCTCGTGGTACAAAATTTCAAAACCTACAGGTGTAATCAATGTAAAACAAATAGAATAGAAAATGCTTGATATTGAACTTATAGTGTATACAATACTCTTTTTTGGTTTTGCGATGAGTAAAGCCCATAAAGTCAGCCTAAAGGTATCGTGGCTGTGGGGTGTTAGATGCTATTGGTGGCTGTTTGCCTGCTCAGGTGTGTGTTTGTTTTTCTACATACACCGTCTTATCAAAAGAGCACAAGAAAAGAGAATAGAAAAGGAAGAAGAAGCGAATAAACTAAAAGTGGAAGGTAAAGTAGAAGAAGGTAGCATAGAGGAAGGCGGAAAAGATACATAAACGCGAAAGAAATACATTGTGGAGCCTGCCCAGATAATCATTATTCTCCTTGCGCTGGCTTTTTCAGCATTGTTTTCAGGAATGGAGATAGCCTTCTTATCAGCAGATAAGATGATCATCGAGTTAGAAGGAGAGAAAGAGAACCTGCAAGGAAGAATACTGGCTAAATTTCTAAAACATCCCTCTCAGTTTATTGGTACTATGCTGATCGGAAACATGATTGCCCTGGTCGGGTATAGTACCTACATGGCAGAAATTTCCGACCCCCTTATACGCGCTTGTCTACCGCCTTCAATAAACAATGATTTCCTTGTACTCACCCTTCAAACACTACTCAGTACACTCCGTGTAGTAGTAGTAGGCGAATTTATTCCCAAAAGTATTTTTCTACTGAATCCCAATCGCTTATTGTCTTTCTTCATACTACCTGTAACAGGAATCGTGTTTATATTATGGCCGTTTGTAGCTATCACGAATGCTATCGCTAAATTCTTGATTACCCATGTCTTAAAACATAACTATAAAGAAACTAAGCCTGTCTTTGGCATGACAGACCTCCATCTTTTCATTAAAAACACACTTGATATCGATGATAATACTCATGTAGGTATGAGTGCTAAAATCGTAAGTAATGTGATAGCGTTTAAAAAAGTAAAGGTAAGAGACTGTATGATTCCTAGGACTGAAATAGTTGCGATAGACATACAGGGTGGTATACAGAGTTTAAAACAAGCTTTTACAGAAAGTGGACACTCTAAAATTCTAGTGTATAAAAATGATATTGATGATATCATTGGCTACTGCCATTCCAAAGAACTATTTAAAAAACCCAAGCATATTGAAAACATTCTCACCCCTATCATCATTGTTCCAGAAACTAACTCGGCCAATGAGGTGATGGTACGATTTATCACAGCACATAAAAGCTTAGCGGTGGTCGTTGATGAGTTTGGTGGAACTTCTGGCATTGTGAGTATGGAGGATATTATCGAAGAAATCTTTGGAGAAATACGAGACGAACATGATACAGAGGAACTGATAGAGGAGCAACTAAACCCCAACACCTATCTACTTAGTGCAAGACATGAAGTTGATTATCTCAATAAAAAATACAAATGGGATATTCCCCAAGGAGATTATGATACCTTAGGGGGCTTTATTATTTCTGTGATTGAGCGGATACCCAACCTTCATGAGAATATCTCTATTCCTCCCTTTCACTTCACCATTATTTCAATAAAAAATACTCATATTGGCACAGTAAGAATAGTGATTGAAGAGAAGGAGCAATAGTGTCTACAAAGGTGTAGCCTCGGAAGCATCTTTTCACCAGCTATAAAGAAAATTCTGCCCAAACGGCCGATGAGTCGTCCCTGACTTACTATCTCCTAAGGGAGATAAAAAAGCATCCTTTACAAATAGCATGCTTGCTGCGGGGTAAAGCAACTAGCCATACAATAGTTACGCCTTTGACAATTGGCGTGTCTACTTTGTCGCTGTACCCAGCGGTTACTTGCCATTTTTGTTGCCTTAATTTACGCATTTTTTAGCCAAAAGTAAAGCGCATTCAAGTAAATCAACGATTTTGGCAGACTTCTAGGGAGGACTAGTTAATAGTCTGTTTTCCTATCTTTGGGATACGCTCTTTAGTCGACCCCTAATAAGTAGTCAATACTTTGTTTTTACACTTAAAAATATCTATCTTAACGCACGGAAGCCTCATTGATAGCATAGCCATAGTTGCAAGAAAAAATTTGATGGAGCGACAAAACCTGACAAAAATAAGGTAAACTATGCTGGTTAAAGCACCGAACCCAGACCAACGTGAATGGTTTAAAGCAACACTTCAGCAAATTATACATCTCCAACATCCGTTCGTCATTTTGGTAGCGGCTATCCCTTGGCACAGGCTGGAAAAAAAAATTGCACCCCTCTATGCGCATACAGGAGCTCCTAGCCACCGCCTAAGAAAACGGGTGGGCAAACTCCTGCTACGGTGTATTGCCCACCTAAGTGACGAACGGGTAGTGGCTCAGTGGCGGGAATCTCCTTATTTCCTATACCTCTGTGGAGCAGCCTCCTTTCAGGGGAGAAAACTATGCACAGCCCGTGACTTGGTGCACTTTATGAATCAATTAGG
>JAKSDE010000439.1 GCA_022360235.1 Cytophagales bacterium | reverse complement strand
AGCGGTAGCCGCATCGGGAGTGGCATAGGTTTAGGTATATGTAAAAAGATCATGGAGGGGCTAGGAGGGCGAATCTACTGTAAATCAAAACAAGGAGGGGGTTCTTACACCGAATTTGTGATGGAATTTCTGCCTGTCGAAGAGGTAAGGAAAAGTAGTGTTTTTTAAAACGATCTCCGTGCTCCGACCTACTCGACAGGCTTTTATAAGATTAACAAGTATAGCATTTTTGAGCTATTTTGACGACACTAGCTAAGAGGAGGGATGCTTTTTTGTCTCCCTTAAAAATAGTACTTCGGAGACGATTAGACTAATACTGGTTTTGTTTTTTAAGCAAGTTCAAGGCAGAGCCTGCCTTAAACCATGCGATGTGTGTTTCATTATAAGAATGCTTGACCTCGAACGCGGCTTTACTACTATCTCGATGATGCAGTATCACAGTAAGAGGACGATTCGGCTGGAACGCTGCCAATCCCATTATATCAATCGTATCATCTTCTTGCACTTTACTGTAATCATCAGGGTTAGTAAAAGTAAGTGCCAGCATGCCCTGCTTTTTTAGGTTAACCTCATGGATACGCGCAAAAGATTGCACAAGTACTACTTTCACTCCCATGTGACGTGGTTCCATGGCAGCATGCTCTCGAGAAGAGCCCTCACCATAGTTATCACCCCCTACCACAATGGTACCTCTACCAGCGGCTTTATAAGCCCTTGCAGTAGTGGATACCTCCCCAAATTCACCTGTAAGTTGATTTTTTATTTTGTTGGTAGTGTCGTTAAAAGCATTAACTGCACCCATGAGTAGGTTATTGGAAATATTATCTAAATGTCCTCTATATCTCAGCCACGGTCCGGCCATAGATATATGGTCGGTGGTACACTTGCCTTTGACTTTGATTAAAAGCTTTAAGCCTTTGAAATCTTTGCCGTCCCAATGTTCAAATGGCTTGAGCAGTTGTAATCGATCAGAGGTAGGGTTAACGATAACGTTTATCTTGCTTCCATCGTTGGCGGGTGCTTGATATCCCCTTTCTCTGACAGAAAATCCATGTACAGGCAGCTCTATTCCTTGTGGTGCTTCCAATTGTACCTTTTCACCTGCTTCATTGGTAAGTTGATCAACGAGAGGGTTAAAGGTCAACACTCCTGCAAGTGCCATGGCTGTTACGATTTCTGGTGAAGCTACAAAAGCGTGGGTATGCGGGTTACCATCGTTTCGCCTGGCAAAATTTCTATTAAAAGACGTGATGATGGTATTTTTTCTATGCGGATCACTAGAATGCCTTGACCATTGTCCTATGCAGGGGCCACAAGCATTGGCCAGTACGACGCCTCCTATTTTTTCAAATAGCTGTAATAGCCCATCACGTTCAGCTGTATATCTTACTAGTTCAGAACCAGGCGTAACAGTAAATTCTGACTGCGCCTTTAGCTTTTTATCAACGGCCTGTTGCGCTATAGAAGCTGCCCGTGTGATGTCTTCATAAGAGGAGTTGGTACAGGAGCCAATAAGTCCTACTTCGATCCTCTGAGGCCATTTTTCTTTTTTCACTGCTTTGACAAATTCAGTGATAGGCCAGGCCAGGTCTGGCGTAAAAGGCCCATTGATGTGAGGCTCTAATGCTGAAAGATTAATTTCAATAAGTAGATCATAGTATTTTTCTGGATTCGCATATACTGCTTCATCAGCACGTAGGTGTTCTTTTACTTTGTCTGCTTCAGCAGCTATAGGGGCCCGTTCTGTAGCCATAAGATAGGCACGCATTTTTTCTCCATAAGCAAAGATAGAAGTAGTAGCTCCAATCTCAGCCCCCATGTTACAGATCGTGCCTTTGCCTGTACAAGAAATGTTGTCTGCTCCTTCTCCAAAGTATTCAATGACAGCACCTGTTCCTCCTTTTACCGTTAAAATACCTGCTACTTTTAGAATTACATCCTTGGCAGCTGTCCAACCATTCAACTTTCCTGTTAATTTAACACCAATCACTTTGGGAAATTTAAGCTCCCAAGGCATTCCAGCCATTACGTCTACAGCATCTGCTCCTCCTACACCAATCGCTAACATACCTAATCCACCAGCATTCGGTGTATGTGAGTCTGTACCAATCATCATACCCCCTGGAAAGGCATAGTTTTCTAGTACTACTTGATGAATAATACCTGCCCCCGGTTTCCAAAAGCCAATTCCGTATTTACTAGCTACAGAAGCCAAGAAGTCATATACTTCTTTGTTCGTATGTAAAGATTTTTTTAAATCTTGTGCAGCCCCTACTTCTGCTTGAATTAGGTGGTCACAATGCACGGTAGTAGGTACAGTCGTTTTACTTTTTCCTACTTGCATAAACTGGAGTAAGGCCATTTGTGCAGTAACATCTTGCAGGGCCACACGATCGGGCGCAAAGTTGACATAAGAGGTTCCTCGTTCGTAGGCTTTGGTAAGTGGGCCATCATAGAGATGAGCATAGAGAATCTTTTCTGTGAGTGTAAGTGGCCTCCCTACTACTTCTTTTACCGCACTAATTTTCTGAGCTACTTGGGCATACACCGCTTTGATTATATCAATATTGAAGGGCATTTTTCTCTCTATGAATTTACCGAATGGGCTAAGCTATCTTCAAATTTATAAATACTTTGTAATTATTTCTAATTTACGCTATCCGAATCTCTCTTATTTCGTGCGTCTCGTTTTGCAGCAGGCTAAGTTCCTAGTTCTTAGTTCCTGATTCCTGGTTCCTAGTTTTAGGTGGGTCGTATTAACCGTATCAAACCCTTTAGCTACTACAAGGGAAGGAGGGTAGGGGTGGTAAACAAGGTAGAACGCTACATTATTCAAGTGGGTTTGAGACTTGGTCATACTATTGAAAGCCAAGCTAAAATAGTTTTATCCACTTTTCTACACCATGACAACGATAGTAGTGATAATGATTTATCTTTGTTTGAATCCCTTCTCAAAGGACAATCAACAAAACGATTTTATTGAAATAATGATACCCCATGCTAATCTAAAGGAGCCTTAGCCACCTTATGTGTTTTGAAAGCAGCATCAGAACTCGAAACTAGGACCTAGGAACTAAGATTGTTGCAAAACGTTTTATGGTTTTTGTTTTTAGGAACAAAAGGGCGATATTAAGCTCATCAAGCTTAATATTCGAGACCGTTGCAAAACTAGGTTATATCCCATCTTGATAGGCTAGAGGAGAAGCTTTTTTGTTAGTATCAAGCATTGGTTTGGGGCAGGGCGCGTTAGGTAGGCCTATTAAAATGCATAGACAACATGTTATAATAAAGCGCTTAAATATCGAGTTTCGAAAGAGGTTCAAGGTGTAAAGAGACAAAATACATTATTTTGTCGTGTTTTAGGACGACACACGCGAAACAGGAAGCTAAAAACATCATACGCACTAAGTAAATAACAAAGATCATGAAGTTCACACTAAAAGTATGGCGACAAAAAAATACTCAGTCCAAAGGAAAGTTCAAGACCTATCAGGTAGACAATGTGTCTGAAGATATGTCACTCCTTGAAATGATGGATACGTTAAACGAAGAGCTTACCAAAGTAAGAGAGGAGCCTATCCATTTTGATCATGATTGTAGAGAAGGAATCTGTGGTGCGTGCAGTATGTATATCAATGGAAGACCCCACGGCCCGCAAAAAGCAGCTACTACGTGTCAAATCTATATGCGAAATTTTAAAGATGGAGAGACGATCACCATAGAGCCATGGAGAGCAAAGCCCTTCCCAGTAATCAAGGACTTGATAGTAGATAGAAGTGCTTTTGACCGTATTATCGAATCCAGTGGATACATCAGTGTGAATACAGGAGGCGTACCAGACGCTAATGAAATACCTATCCCTAAAAGAAAGGCAGATGAAGCTTTTGAAGCTGCTACATGCATTGGCTGTGGTGCTTGTGTAGCCGCCTGTAAAAATGCCTCGGCCATGCTTTTTGTAGGTGCTAAAGTCTCCCAATTTGCTTTATTACCTCAAGGCCAGGCTGAAAAAAAAGCGCGTGTTGAGAAAATGGTCGCACAAATGGATCAAGAAGGATTTGGAGCATGTAGCAATACAGGGGCATGTTCTGCTGAATGCCCTAAAGAAATCAGCCTTACAACGATCGCTCGTTTAAACAGAGAATACCTTGCTGCTAAAGCAAGCTCGCAAGAGGAAAGCTAGTACTCTGTTTAGTGAAATGCACATAAATTTTTCATAACCGAATTAAGTAATAGCTGTCTAAGGTACTTTCTCTTGTAGCGGGATTCAGAAATTCATAGGTGAGTGTAGTTATAGGGAAGTCTTTGAATTCAAACTGTTCTGCCGGCACAAGTCCTTGCCTTTCCAAGGCAAGTATCCCTGCCTCATCGGTAAATACCCAAAGATCTTTGGGTGTTTTTTCTTTCCATTCCAATAGCTCCTGGACGTTTTTAAACGAGGGTGCTATCCTTTGCGCGTAAAAATCTAACGCATGACTCTGTGTATGAAGCAAATAAAACTGATCCTTAGGAATGCCTTTTTCATATACCCATTGCCCTACTACACTTCCTGCTTGGTATTGAAGTAAGGTAGGATAAAAATGGACATTCAAGAACAAATTCACCCCAATAATAGCGAACGTAGAAGGTAAAAGAAGCCTTGTAGCTATGTTTTTTCCTTGGGAGAAAAAGTAAACATTAGCTAAAAGCAAGCATGCGAGCAATACCCATACATACCTACTTTTTAGTGGGAAAACTATAGTTCCTAGTAATAAGAGCAACGTCCAAAGTACCACACAGACAAAAGCCTGGGCACGCATCAAATAAGTCAACATTTTACGTTGATTAGTTGTAAGTAAATCATCTATACAGTGTGCGGTAAGAATGGCTACTAGCGGGAAAAAGACAAAAATGTAATGAGGTAACTTATATTGAGCGAGTGACAAAGCAATAAAAGGGAATAGAATGCCCCCCAACGTGAGTACTTCTAGATTTTCTGAAAGTTTGCAACGATTTTTAACTAATCGATCGCCTTGATAGAAGACAGCATACACAGCCCATAACGACCAGGGTAGGAATGCCCAAAGGAAAGTATGGGTGAAGAAAAAGGGATCGATCGGTTGAGGAATTTCCTGCGATTTAACAAAAGCATTTTGTCCTGTCAGCCTGCCAAAGCTTTGCTCCCAAAAATAAAAATAAAGCCCATAGCCACCATATTGCTGATATAAGCCATAAAGCATAGGGGTGAGTAGCACTAATACGATGCCCAAGGCTAAAAGCCATTTCCATTGTAAAATAATTTTCCATTCACGTTGATAAACTAATTGGCTACCTAATGCCAACACAGGAACCATCAAGCCAATAGGCCCTTTGGCAAGCATAGCTATACTAATACCTAGACAACCTGATATAAAGTAAATAGTTTTTTGAAATTTTAAATAAGCAGTCCATTGCCAGATACCAAAAATCACCCCTCCAGCTAATAAGGTATCTGTTCGTACATCATGGTTAAAAAGAAACCAAGCCTGACAGGTAGCTAATAGCCAGGCAGCGAGCATGCCGACTGTACTATTATAGAGCAACTTTCCAAGCTTATAGCAGGAAAATAATCCAAGCAACGTACCTAGAAAAGAAGGGAGTTTATAAAAGAGGTTAGTGACACTTCCTAGCTTAAAAGACAAAGCAGATAGCCAGAACAAGAGGGGGGGCTTATCAAGATAATCGTGATAACGATGCTTTACCACGAGAAAGCTACCTGTTTCTAGCATTTCTCGGCTAATGGATGCATACTGGGAAGCATCAATATCCATTACATGGATGAATAAGCCAAGTATATAGATGATTAAAGTGAGTAGGCTGAGAACGAATAATAGACTAGTACGAAAATATTTCATTAAGGATAACTTCTTGAGTAAAGGAATATTTTGCGTTAGCTAGTTTTGCGTTATTCTTCTTTAGCAAAAAGCCCATATTTAAAAATGCAGTAGAGCGCATTAAGCCCATCCTTCCAATTAATTTTCTTTCCTTCTTGGTAGGTTCTTCCATAGTAAGAGATACCTACTTCGTAAATTTTTATGCCCGGAACGTTAGCAACTTTGCTAGTGACCTCTGGCTCAAAACCGAATCTTTTTTCTTTGAGTGTCAATTTTTTGATAATCGTTGTTTTAAAAAGCTTGTAGCATGTTTCCATGTCTGTGAGGTTCAAGTTAGTCAATAAGTTAGACAGGAAGGTAAGTAGCTTATTGCCGACCGTATGCCAAAAGAATAGTACTCTGTGGGGCTGTCCTCCTTGAAATCTTGAGCCATAAACCACATCGGCAAAGCCCTCTATCATGGGCTGAAGCAGCAAATTATATTCTTGTGGATTGTACTCCAAGTCGGCATCTTGAATAATAAGGCATTCCCCTGTGGCATGCTGAATACCTGTGTGTAAAGCTGCCCCTTTCCCTTGATTCACCTCATGACGGAAATACTTAATGGCTAGGTTAGGATTCTCTTTTTGATAACGGAAAATCTCTTCTTCTGTTTGATCAGTAGCATAGTCATTGACAATGACAATTTCCTTTTCAATGTTATGAATGAGCTTTACTGCTTGTATACGTGCTAATATTTTTCTTATAGTGGATTGTTCATTAAATACAGGGATAATAATTGAAAGTTTTTTGATTTCCATGAAGTACACTTACTGTATATTAGAAAGAAAAAATAAAGCTACTATTCTTTTGTTCTTAGCAAGAGGATAGTTGTTATGACTAGTAAGATAAATTATTTATAGGTGTTCTCTCCTACCCTTCATCAAGTTATACATAAACTCCCTGGCTCTGTATAACTGTGCTTTCACCGTTCCTAAAGGAATACTCAAGGTATCTGCTATTTCCTCGTAGGAGAGTTCTTGAAAGAAACGTAATTTTATTAAGCGTTGATATTTAGGGGGAAGTTTTGTTACGAGCTCTCTTACAAAGGCTATTTTCTGACTTTTAATTACCGCTTCATGGGGATTAAGATTGTCATCTTTTACATCCATTGACATACTTTCCCCCTCACTGTCTTTACAACTTGTATCGAGACTTAGTGTAGCTAGCTTTTTCTTTCGCATAAAGTCAATCGCATTGTTGGTAGCGATCCTAAACAACCAAGTACTAAAAGTATGGTCTTTTTTATATCGATGTAAGTTTTCAAATGCCTTTGCAAAAGCTTCCATCGTAAGGTCTTCTGCATCGTCTACGTTACGCACCATTTTTAAGATGACGAAATAGACAGGCCTCTTATAGCGTTTCATCAACTCTATATAAGCGTATTCATCGTTGGTTTGTAGCGCCTGATCGACAAGCTTAAAGTCTTCTTGTGCTTTTTCTGAAAAGTTTTTATTTGGTACCATAAACGATGTACTAACTTCATAAGCTATTGCATACTAAGTAAATTAATAATTTTGTATTTGCAAAAAGGAGTTACTCCTCTACAAATATCAAGTACTTAATCGACTCTTAATAACGCTCGATGGTGCTATTTTTGTTGCATTGTTCTTAGTTCTT
>JAKSDE010000246.1 GCA_022360235.1 Cytophagales bacterium | reverse complement strand
GGGAACAAAAAGTAAGGGCTAAGCCCGATAAATGACGAACTTAGCCTGTTGCAAAACGCATCAAAAATAGAGTCATCGAGCGTTCTTAAGGGTCGACTATTTAAATAATTCTACTCTGCTAATCTAAAGGCAGTGCGGGGAAACTTGCTTGCTGCGTTCTTAGGGGAGACGATGGTGGCAACACCACCCTCTTACCCGACATACTGCTTGTTACCTCTTTTCAATTCAATGCAGAAAGCCCTCTTGTTCGCAAGGGATGAATGGTCCATTGCTAGGTTTGTTTTTTTTGTTCGATGTATTTTTGAATTGCTTGAATAGATGTCCCCCACCGCTTGTGATGGCTTTACCTAATAAGCGCATGCTGTGGTAAGATTACCTCTAAACAGCGATTAACTTAGATGCGTCTTTTTATTTAGAGAAAATTCTTAGAAAAATAGCTCTATTTTTTTCATCAACTTACTTTGTAAACGGTCAAGCTATTTCACGGAAGGTCAGCCTTGAAGTCCGAAACTTTATAAACTGGGCGAAGAGTCGTAAATTTGTGTAATAACAGAAATAAAATGTCCTTTATTGCTAAGATACCAAATATTCGTAAATTAGTAAAGGGGATGGGGCTAGTAATAAGCGGGGCAGTGGTAGTCATAGCCATTGGCTTTACAGAGAAAAAACAAAGTGAGCGCACCTGCCAAGCGATTGATATTCATGTGATGGGGGGAGGAGCACAGCGATTCATTGAAGAGCACGAGATGCTTTACCAATTGACGAGCCAATGCGACCCTATATACGGCGTAGCTACCAAAGAGGTAGTAACGAGAAAAATTGAAAACTTTATAAAGTCTCATAACTTTGTAAAGAAAGCTGTTGTTTATAAAAACTGGAAAGGAAAGCTAAAAGTAAAAATTGTTCCGAGAAGGCCTATTGCGAGAATAATTCATTCAGACGGGGAAGATAGGTATATTGATGAAGAGGGGAAGCAGCTCCCTTTGTCAGACAAATATACAGCGAGAGTAGTATTGATTAGTGGAACAAAATGGAGCAGTAGAGGCGAAGATCTAACAAATAGTACGTATGGGGCAGCTTTGTTGAAATTATTACACTTTATTGATCGTGACCCATTCTGGCGTGCGCAGATTGCACAAATCTATATAGACAAAAAAGGGGAAATTATCATGGATACGCAGGTAGGTAAACAAGAGGTAGTATTTGGTAAGCCTGAAAATGTCGAAAATAAGTTGGCAAAACTAAAGTTATTTTACGAAAAAATCCTTCCCTACAAAGGGGGGGACAGGTATGAACGGGTAAATCTTAAGTTTGAAAACCAAATAGCCTGTGAATGAGGTAGTAATATGGAGCATATGAAAATCATTGTAGGCCTTGATATAGGAACCACGAAAGTATGTGCTATCGTAGGAAGAAAGAACGAATACGGTAAGCTAGAAGTCTTGGGAATGGGAAAGGCTTTCTCTGAGGGGGTAGTAAGAGGCATCGTGACCAATATTGATAAGACGGTTATTGCCATTGAAAAAGCTATTGCAGAGGCAGAAGAAAAATCAGGGATAGACATTAAAATAGTGAATGTAGGTATTGCAGGGCAGCATATCAAAAGTGCTATCCATCACGGCGGTATTACACGTGAGTCAGGAGAAAAAGAAATTACGATAGAAGATTTACATAGGCTTACCAATGACATGTACAGGATTGTTACTCCTCCAGGAAGTGAAATCATCCATGTAATGCCCCAAGATTATACGGTTGACTACGAGGAAGGAATCAAAGATCCGGTGGGGATGACAGGTGTTAGAGTGGAAGCAGACTTTCATGTAATTACTGCCCAGACCCATGCCATCAATAATATTTACAAATGTGTAAGAAGAGCAGGGCTAGAAGTAGAAAACCTAGTTTTAGAACCCCTTGCTTCGAGCCTGGCGGTGCTTAGCGAAGAAGAAAAAGAAGCAGGCGTATGTTTGATAGACATTGGAGGAGGAACAGCAGATATTGCTATTTTTCATGATACTATTATACGCCACACAGCGGTCGTCCCTTTTGGAGGGAACATCATTACAGCAGATATCAAGCACGGCTGTAAAGTAATGGAACATCAAGCAGAACGCTTGAAAACAAAGTTTGGGAAAGCCATTGCTGAAGAAGCAAATATTAAAGAAGTTATTTCTATTCCAGGACTCAGAAATCGTCCCCCTAAAGAAATATCTATGCACAATTTAGCACGCATTATCGAAGCGAGGATGGAAGAAATTATTGAGTTTATTCATACAGAAATTATTACCTCAGGTTTTCAAGATAAGCTAGCAGGGGGAATTGTTATTACAGGAGGAGGAGTTCAACTTCAGTATGCAAAGCAACTATTTGAATACATGTCTGGTTTTGATACGAGAATAGGCTACCCTAATGAACATCTTGGCAAGGGCAAAGTCGATACCATCAAAAGTCCGATGTATGCTACAGGGGTAGGCTTAGTACTTGCTGGATTCAAAGCATTAGATTATAGAGAAGAGTATCATAAGACCTCCCAAAAGACAACGACCTATGCTCCCAAGCTAAGTAGTAAGAAAGAAAAACGGGGGATCGATTTCTTTAAAAGAATAATTGATAAAACAAAAGAACTTTTGATTGACGACTACAATAATAAGCAGCGTTATCATTAATAAAGTTTTCGTGTCTTGTACTGAATACAGCTGCTAACAACATCTTAAGAGATGAAAGAAAGTACCTATAGATTTGACTTGCCAACGCATTATAAATCCATTATCAAAGTAATGGGTGTGGGAGGAGGGGGAAGCAATGCAGTCAATAACATGTTTAATCGAGGCATTAAGGATGTCTCTTTTGTGGTCTGTAATACCGATGTACAGGCATTAGAAAGAAGTTCTGTACAAAATAGGCTTCAAATTGGCACTAAACTAACAGGTGGCTTGGGGGCAGGCGCTAATCCAGAAGTAGGAAGGAATGCAGCCGTTGAAAGTAAAGAAGATATTAAAGAGCTACTGGCGGATAATACAAAGATGCTATTTATTACTGCAGGTATGGGGGGAGGTACGGGTACAGGAGCTGCACCTGTAATTGCAGAAGTAGCCAAAGAACTGGCTATATTAACGGTAGGCATTGTAACGTTACCCTTCTCTTTTGAAGGGAAGAAAAAACTCATGCAGGCCAATGAAGGAATTAAACAACTAAAAGAAAACTGCGATACCGTACTCGTCATTCTCAATGATCGCCTGAGAGAAGTTTTTGGCAACCTATCCATCAGTAATGCCTTTGCACAAGCCGATAATATTTTGACAACGGCTGCTAAAAGTATTGCAGAAATTATTACCGTACCAGGCTATGTGAATGTAGACTTTGAAGATGTAAAGACCGTCATGAAAAATGCAGGCGCTGCCGTGATGGGCTCAGGCCAGGCAGAAGGGGAAAGAAGAGCACTACGCGCTGCTGAAGAAGCATTAGCCTCTCCTTTACTAGATTATAAAGATATTCATGGGGCTAAAAGAATCTTGCTCTCTATCGTTTCTGGAGAAGAAGCAGAACTTCAAATGGACGAACTCTCTATGATCACTGACTATATACAAGAACAGGTGGGCGTTGATGCAGAGGTAATCTTTGGCCATGGTTCTGATTCCTATCTGGGAGAAAGTATTAGAGTAACCGTCATTGCGACAGGCTTTGAAGAGGAAGGCCATGTGGCAACACCAGAGAAGCGGAAAAGAGGGGTTGATCTAGCATCAGAACGGCAAATAAAACTTTTTGATGAACAAGCATGGGCAGTAAGAGAAAAAAGCCATGAATACGAAGAAACAGGGCAACCTCGTGAAATGGCTAAAAACCGGACCCTTGAGGAGTTCAGCAATACGGACAATGAAAGAAGGGGTACGCAAAAAGTAACAAAGCA
This sequence comes from Cytophagales bacterium, assembly GCA_022360235.1. Lineage (GTDB taxonomy): Bacteria > Bacteroidota > Bacteroidia > Cytophagales > Amoebophilaceae > JAKSDE01. The sequence continues at coordinate 4,073 of JAKSDE010000246.1, read as the reverse complement.
GACTCTGGACACTGAAGAGCAGGAAGAACAACAACAAGACTTAACCCTCCCTTTAAGTGAGTTGGAACAGAAAAAACAACACCTACGTCAAAAAGCAGCAGAACGCGTCAATAACGTTAAAACAGGGAAAGATTATGCCCCTAGCAACGAAGAAATTAAAGAAAAGCTAGAAGTGCCTGCCTACTTGAGAAAGAACGTGCAGTTACAAGCCGTACCTCCCTCCTCTAAGAAAAAAATCTTGCGTTATCAACTGAAAGATGATAGTCAACTACGAGGAGATAATACGTTCTCGCACGATAAGGTAGATTAACAGCCAAAAGCTATTATCAAGCCTATATTCTGCGTGATAAAACTAAATTGCCGTATTCGAGGTACTCAAAGTGTTATGTCAAACTTTTTAGCTAGATGATTCAAGTCTTGAGCGACAGTAGCTAAAATTGGAATGCCTTCTTTCTTTCTTATTACAGACGTTTCTCTCTCACAGTCACCGGGAATGCGTACTTGTTCATATCCCTCTACTACACGTGCTGATCTAAAACGAGCAATCCATTGGTCCATATGTTGCTTAAACTCTATAACAGGTCGGAAGGCATCTATACGAAAAGCTCCTAAAAAATGACCTGTCCCTTCGCCTACAGTGTTTTCAGGTGGCGTAAGGAAATTTACAAAAGGAGGTACCCAGGGGCCATAATTAGCTCCAGAAAGAACACCTGAGAGGATATCAACGATGGCTCCCAACGCATACCCTTTATGACTGCCATGTAAGAAATCGCTGCCCAAGGGTAGTAAGCTTCCACCCTTTTTCAAGATAGTAGGATCGTTAGTAGGTGCGCCCTTTTCATCTTGCAACCAACCTAGCGGAATCTCTTCTCCTTTCTGCTGTAAAATGGCTAGTTTACCGTTAGCCACTGTTGTAGTAGCAAAATCAGCGACAAAGGGAGGATATTTATCAGCTGGAACTGCTACAGCAATGGGGTTAGTCCCTAATAAGCATTCTGTAGAAAAAGTGGGCGCTACTAAAGGATTAGCATTGGTCATTGAAATCCCTATCATATCTTTCTCTAGCGCCAACATAGCATAAAAGCTTGCTATACCATAATGATTTGAGTTTTTGACAGCTGCCCAACCTGTCCCTACTTTAGTAGCTTTCTTGATAGCTACTTCCATGGCATAGGGAGCTACTACTAAGCCAAGTCCCCTATCTCCCTCTATGACAGCCGTACTAGGCGTTTCATGGGTTAGTTGAATGGTTGGTGCTGTATTGATCTTTTGTTTTTCCCAAAGTTGAACATAGCCCATAAGCCGTCCTACACCATGAGAATCTACCCCTCTTAGGTCAGCATCGGTCAATACCTTGGCAGCTGTTTGGGCGTGTGTCTGGGAACATCCCATGGCTAAGAAGACATTCTCTGTAAACTTCTTTAATCTTTCATATGAAAATACTGCGTCGCTCATTTTATCTTAAAATAAGAGTTTTGCTAGGCTTTTCCTGAAGCCTTAAAAGGAATTCACGATCGAGATAAATGACGCTGCTTGTAAAGAAGCCCCTCCAATCAATCCACCATCCACATCCGGGCAAGCAAATAATTTTTTTGCATTTTGTTCATTACAACTTCCACCATACAAGATCGGTATATTGTCTGCGGTTTCTTTTCCATACTTTTCCCTTATCTGCATTCTTATAGCCTCATGCATGATTTGTGCTTGTTCTGGAGTAGCAGTTTTGCCCGTTCCAATAGCCCAAACAGGCTCATAGGCGATAGCTACCTTTGACATTTCCTGTTGAGAAAGATGGAACAGACTTGCTGAGAGCTGTTTTTTAACAAACGCTATAGGTTTTTCTTCCTCACGGATTTGTAAGCTTTCACCACAGCAAAAAATAGGCTGCAAATCATGTTTAAGTGCTATGCTAATCTTTTTTGCTAACAAAGTATCATCTTCTTTAAAATACTGTCTTCGCTCACTATGGCCAATGATAACAAAAGTTACACCAACAGAGCGAAGCATAAGGGCAGAGATTTCTCCCGTAAAGGCACCTAACGCCTGCTCATGGCAATTTTGTGCTCCTACATAAATATTTTCTCTTTCAGCTAAGCGATTGATCGTAGTAAGATGAATAAACGGGGGTATGAGAACTACCTGTACCGAACGCTTCTTTGCCTTTTGAATCCTACGGATAACTTCAGAGGCTAGCTGAATGCCTTCACTAAGATCCTTATTCATTTTCCAGTTGGCAGCAACAATCTTTGGACGCATTAGTAGACAGTTTGTTAGAATTTTAATTGTTAAGGAGCATAAATAAGGTTAGCTTACTTATTTCCAACCCAAAACTAGTTACTTTTGCAATTAAGTGCTTACACTTCAATAAAAAGCTATTCATAATTCAACCATGGCTAGTTGCGTCAACCAAAGCCATAGTATTTTCTTTCAGCATCGAGTTTAAGTAACACAAACAACATCAGTGAAAATGACCACAAAGAAGAGCCGCCATAACTAAAAAAGGGGAGGGGAATGCCAATCACTGGCATAAGACCGATAGTCATCCCAATATTAATCATGAAATGAAAAAAAAGAATAGAAGCAACCGCATAGCCATAGACTCTAGTAAACCTTAACCTTTGCCGTTCTGCTAAATAAAGTATTCTTGATAACAACCCTATAAAGATACTTATGACGATAAAGGCTCCTACCCACCCATGTTCTTCTCCGATTGTACAGAAAATAAAGTCTGTACTTTGCTCTGGAACGAAATCAAACTTTGTTTGTGTTCCTTTTAAGAAACCTTTACCCCAGAACCCTCCTGAGCCAATGGCTATTTTAGATTGGGTTACATTCCAGCCAATCCCTAGAGGATCAACATTAGGATTAATAAGTGCCTTAATTCTATTCTGTTGATGAGGCTTAAGTGCCTTGGTCATGATAAGATCCACACTCTCTGTCAAAACTATCACAGCTAAAACAGCTATTACGACTGTGATAACTTTTTTCAAGCTTCTTCTGCCAATACCAATGATGATAAATGCTAGACTTACTACACCAGTAACCAAATAAGCTTGAGGTACTAGCAAGGTCAACACAAGGAGAGCTATTACGAATAAGCTTATGATAATGGCTACAGGAGGGAATCCTTCTCTATAAAACACAATGATAAACGAAGCAAAAACTAAACTCGAGCCTATGTCTCCTTGTAGCATAACCAAAGTAACAGGAAGTAGAATGATAAGTAGTAAAACAAGTTGTGTTTGAGGTCTTTGAAGCTTAGTATTTTTTTTACTCAGATACTTTGCTATCGCTAGTGCACAAGCAAGTTTAGCAAATTCTGAAGGCTGAAACTTAGCTTCTCCCACTTGATACCAAGAATTATGTCCGCCTGCCTTTACCCCAAAAAGCAAAATCCCCATTAAAAATAGAATAGCAAAAGCATAGAAGACGTAAGCTAACAACTGATAAAACTTAGCATCGAGAAGTATGGAAATAATAAAAATAATGACAGTAGTACCTATCCATATAAGTTGTTTGCTAGCGTTTCTTGATAGGTGGAATACGTTTTCGCTAATCGTCTCATGATAGCCCACAGCATGGACGTTGAGCCAACCCATTATCACCAGGCTAGCATACATTGCTAAGGTCAACCAATCGAGATTAGCTACTATTTTGCGTTCTGTTTTCAATGAACCTCTTTCGAAACTCGATATTTAAGTTCCCTATTATAACATGTTGTCCATGCATTTTTAATAGGCCTACCTAACGCGCTCTCAAGCCCCCAAACTAATGCTTGATACTAACAAATACGCGTTCTGTAAACTTCTTGCAACAATCTCAATAGAGATCCGCCTTTGAAAAATGGCGTTAAGAAATTCTAAGCGAAGTGCGGCCAAAAATTGGCGTGTCTGAGGAGCGTAGCGACGAGTTTGCCAATTTTTAGCACGGAGCGCAAAAATTTTAGGCATTTTTCAACAGCGGTGACTTTTTTTGCCTACTTTTTTGTGGGGTAGACAAAAAAATCCCCGGCAGGGAAGCCCACCGTCGTGGAAAAGCGCGTTCAATGACGTACTTAGTCGACCCTGAAGTAG
>JAKSDE010000434.1 GCA_022360235.1 Cytophagales bacterium | reverse complement strand
CCGGGTCGCAACCCGGACCGGGGTCACTCCCCGATGCCTCGAACGTAATGGCGTCCAAATCAAAACGGGAGCCGTTGACATACGCTAAGCGCAATACTTTATCACTTCCTCCCGGTATGGGCACATCCTTTACCGTTACGGTGGTAAATGTATCCCAGCTTCCCGTATTGGAAATGTCGGTAATGGTCGTTAGTTCTGCTCCATCTAAACTGACCCGCAGGTCCCCGATAGCCCCTGGTGCGCCCGAGGAATAACTCAACTGGATATCATAGGTGCCCATAGCTACATCGGCCAAGGTATATTCTGCCCACTCTCCTTCCCGTGAATAACCGATCGAATAGCCGTTGCTGGCCCCTGGTTTGGCTACAATATCGATGTTATCTCCCGCGCGGAAGGAAGGGTCGCCCTCCCGGCGGTCATCGTCATTGTAGGCGATGCCCTGGCCTCCTTTGTCGTAATGCTCGCATTCGATCGTGCCGGGGATCGTATGCGTGGCATACGCTTCTTGGACACTCTTTTTATAGGTGGCGCTTACCGTTATGGCTTGTGCTGGCATCACTAGGGTGGTAGTGGCACTATCGGCATTCGAAAGGTATTGTACATCCCCTATCCAGCGGTCAAAAGATTCGCCCGGGGTGGCCGGATCGGCTGTGATGGTAACTTCGGTGCCTGCTTCATAGCTTCCGTCACCGCTGCCCCTGTTGACCGTCAGCACATAAGTATTGCCAGGATCAGGCGCTTCCCCGTCAAAAATGCCGTGGTCTACTTTGCCTTTGCGGAACAACGCCAGGATGTTACTCTTTTTAATATCGTTGTACGGCGAAATCAACGTTCTAGAACTTGACGCTTGCGCTACAATGGCAATTTCTATATTATTGGAATTATTATCCAAAGCGATCATGGCCGGGCCTGTTCCCCGGTGGGTCAGTACACTGGCAATGGTAATGTTGTTACTATTCGACACTTTGAACACATTCCCTTCATCCGGTTCAGCTTTACTGCCGAACACTCTTACATTTCGCGCGTTCCTGATCTCGCAGAAAGGGTTGCTGGTCCTTCTTCGATGTGCGCCACCTCGTTCTAGATTCATCCCGTAAAACGTTAGAGGGTTCACCGTACCGGAAATGTACACTTTGCGGTGATTCACACTTTCGGGTTTGCTCACATCCCTCAGTATATTGCGGTGATCGGTAACGGCAT
>JAKSDE010000433.1 GCA_022360235.1 Cytophagales bacterium | reverse complement strand
TAGTTTTCGGCTCCGCCATGCGGCTGTGACCGTGCTGCTTGGTTTCTTGTTCGGGGTTGTCGTGCAGCCTGAACTTGCTTGATGCATGGGGGTGATTTTGGAGCCCGTTCAGTTGTGCAGCTACCGTAGCTGCAGGTACGCGGTGGTGTGATGTAGTTCCTCGGGACCATTCGCCTGCATACTGTGTATTACGGTATCGTTCAAAGCGGCAAGGCCTTCACCTGCTGGTTTCCAGGTAGGCCGACGAACTGAACTTCTGCCTTTGCATTGGACTTGTTTCATTAACAAATTCAACAAGCTTCTCAAGCATGCTACTGTCGTTGTTGTTGTTGGGAAATGAAGCGCCAGTGAGCTGGGAGGGCGACGAATGGTATACTGTCCGCCGCAACTGTTATCAAACATGAGCAGCTGGAATACTTGGACTTCCGGTTTCACACCAGCACCACGTGTCACCTGCCGAGGCTGGTGGTATGGCGTCATGGACCGCTCGAGCAAAGCGAACACAGATACATTCGGTAATACTAGCAGCTGACGATGAGCGTAAACCCGGGACAGCCCCAGGAGAAACAAGCTACCAACAGCGAGCACTTTCCGTCGGAAAGCTACCTAGGTTATCGCAGGTGCGGCCTCTTAGCAGCGCTATTAGCTGCTAAAAAGTGCTGCTACCGTTCCGAAAGCACATTGCTGCGCCACTGCAACCGCCACCCACCCCCTTCCCGCGCAGCAAATGTTCCTGGACAGCTTTTCCTTGGAGGTCCGCGGCCTGTCAAAGGTGCTTGGCACCTCTTTGCTCTACTTCCTAAACCTCATGTACGGCTACTTTGTGCTGGCCAACCTGTTCGGCTGCCTCATGTACTGGGTGGCTGATCTGGAGGGTCTAGAGCCATCTTGGATCTCCAGCCACTTGGGTGAGTCCCACCCAGACAGAGATGAGGATGGCGATGGGCATGTTTGGCCGGGGGATTTCGGCGTGGCAAGGAGGTACCTGGCCTCCATCTACTTCTCCATCGTCACGGT
>JAKSDE010000333.1 GCA_022360235.1 Cytophagales bacterium | reverse complement strand
TGCCTGCCAGTTGATTCCGCATCGTGGGTGTCCTTTCTTGTCGGTGCGCTTGACTTCTGTGGGGCGTGTCTGTGCTGTTTGATTGGCCCATGATGAACCAGCCCGCCTTGCGTTCGCTGATTAGGTGATCGTTTCGTAGTTGGCCTTTTCTACCTGGTGTTGCATGTACAGTAGTATTGCAGGTACAGTAGTATGGAAAAGCCCTAGCGCGTTTTGGAAGCTAACTTTGCTGCTTTCTGTTACCCTTAGTCTACTTTTTCATAGGTAGCACTTAAACGGAAATTGCAGTTCAGGCAGCCACCTTCTCCTGCGAATATTGGACTGCGCGATTTACAGCGGCTGCGATAACTTTCTCGAACTTGCCGTGCACAGCCTCGTGCCCAGCCCTGCCAGGGCTTTATGCATCTGCTGCTACTCGACGCTAACTGCTCTTGGGCTGCTGAGATCCAGTTTTATGAGATTTTTTTTCCAGTGGCGAAACCACAGCTTTTGTAAGGTTTGTGCAACCATTTCCTTTGCTGACAGTGGTGTTAGGTCGATCATCAAGCATCGTTTGGTCGACTACCAACCGTTTGGTTTCGCACATTGTTGGTCGATGATCGTGGTTGGTCAATAAGCACGTTTGCTGACTGTCGAGACACGCCGGTATGTGTTTCCCCTGGTGGACACCAGCCCCTCCTATGCTGTCAACCCCTCGAACACACCCACCACCAGGCCCGGGTGCCCGCCCTGATGGCAAGCGCCCCTTTCTTGACGTGTGGGACGTAGACACTGCCACATCTGAACGGATTTGGCAGTCGGAGCCACCGTTGCTGGAGGCCGTGATCAGCTTACCAAGCAGGCCAGACTAAGAGACAGCCACGCTGAGCGACTTGGAGGTGATGATATCTAGGGAGTCGGAGAATGAGCCCACCAACTACTACCTAGCTACGTTTGGGGCCGGCGGGCGCAAGCTGTTGGAGAGGTAGGCAGAATGAAACGAAAGACACAACGATATTTGATTGACGGAATAGATTTTCAAGGTTTTT
>JAKSDE010000430.1 GCA_022360235.1 Cytophagales bacterium | reverse complement strand
GGATTAGCAACTTGTGCGGCACATGTATGGAAGTCGCAAAGCAAGGGGACATATATTTGTTGTGGTAGACGTCCATAGTGTTCGTGTCTTCTAAACTGCCGGCCCTGTACGAGTGTATTGGCGACTTTTTCGCCAATTTTGCAACCAGATGGGTACTTCAGAGGTTATATTATAGTGCAATGTGCATGTATACATGTGCAGCAGCTGCCTAGCGCAGCAGCGAACCTACACAGCAACGTGCTGCAACAGACCTGCACGTTTGCAGCAACGTACTTGGGTAGTAAGCTTCTACCTGGGTTGCTGTCCGGGTTGCTAGGCTGACGGGGCTGGAGGGCAAGACACTTTTTTATGTGACACTGGGCAATGGGGAGTATAAGCCACGTGCGCCTCGTGCTTCGCCTGCGCTACAGTTAACATGTAGCGGCCTACAGCAAGTGGGGGGCTCCGAAGCTGCCATCTCTTCGTTGTTTTGTACCAGCACTGGCAACACCAATGCTGCATACCTGCTTAGACCCGGCAGTAGTAGGATCGGCAGCGTCAGCAGCGTACCAAACAGCGGCTCCAGCGCATCCCTTGACCTTTGTTGCACGTGCCACACGTGGAGACAGTATGTGTCCAGTAGGGTAGCCACGCAGCGTGCATGACGCTTCCATGTGGTGCTATGTGTTACTGTGCGTTGCTGCATGTTGCTGTGCGTTGCTTTGCGCCAAGCCTGTGTGATAATGAGTAGCACGTAGGTTGCAGTTGTCAATTCGTTGCTCGCTGACAATGTAGGTGGCGTGGTAGCATTGCATGTGTGGTATGAGCGTTGCCATTGTAGTGGGCTAACGGCCCGCGGGTTAGTGCGACGCAGGCGGTGCAAGCGGACATGAACAAGGCCCTCAGAGTGGCGCCCTACGGCTTGCGTCCAAACTCCGATGCAGTGGTCATCACAGCTGCGGTTCGCTTCTCTTCCGAGCGTGCAGACGGCGAGTTCAAAGCCCCTGACATGTAGGCCCGCCTGCATCAGATCCTCTTCAACTAGGTGAGCGGGCCGTCAGACTACTTGAACTCAGCTGCCTGTGTTGTTTGTGCTGCTTATGTTGCTTATGTTGCTGTGCGCTCGTTGCTTTTGCCTTGTGTCTGCAGCCGGCCTTATCCACGTGGCAAGGTATTCCGGCAGAAGGTGCATGAACGGTGTGCGGGATGGCGCAGATAGTAGAGGTCCT
>JAKSDE010000429.1 GCA_022360235.1 Cytophagales bacterium | reverse complement strand
GACGCTACTACAAGGCTCCACTGGAGCTCCCTTTTGAAATTGAGCGCCTCTGGCATCAGTGCACAGCTTCTCACCTTCCATAAATGAGTCCAGATAAAAGTCATGCCTTCTATACGCCGGCTGCCGCATAGCCAGTAAATAGGTTTCCGCTATGCCTTGTCCTACCCAGGCCAGGGACCAGGTAGTTTTGACAGCGTCCCTGTTCTTTCGACGCCTCATCAAAGGTTCACTTTCGTTCATCTCTTTTTATCCTCACCTGACCTATCTTGTATGCCTTTTCCTAGCACGCTCAATACCATGGCTCTTTACCACAGCACCAGCTAGGCGGTTTGTAAGCTCTTCCTATAAAGCGCTTACGGCGGGCCCCCCGCCATCTCATTTACAGCAGGCAAATGAACTTGTTTATTCATTTGCCTCGTGACACACCCTAGCAGAACAATTATTTGCATGACTTCACGTCGCACCAGAACTCAGAACCCAGATAAAGCAAGGGAGTGAGCTAGTTTTGCAGCAGTCTCAAATATAAATTACTTACTAGCTTCTTATTACTTTGTGTATTTTTGCAATATGAATTTTAAGTATCTGACAGAAGAAGGCCTGCATCAATTCATTCAATCTGCCTTACAAGAAGATATAGGGAGGGGTGACCATACTTCCTTAGCAGCTATTTCAGCCGACAAGAAGGGAGAAGCGCAACTTTGGGTAAAGGAGGCCGGCATTATGGCGGGTATAACATTAGCCAAGAAGATATATGCGACTTTTGATAAAGAGATAGCCATGGAAGTAGTGGCAGAAGATGGCACAGTGGTTAAGTCAGGTCACTGCGCTTTTACTGTAAGCGGTAACGTGCGTGCTATTCTTTCAACAGAGCGACTTATATTGAACTGTATGCAAAGAATGAGTGGTATAGCTACTTATACCCATTATTTAAAGACACTCATGGGAGAGTCAAAAGCACAGTTATTAGATACACGCAAAACAACGCCTAATGCAAGAATTATAGAAAAATGGGCAGTAGCTATTGGAGGAGGCACGAATCATCGTTTTGGACTTTACGACAGGATTCTTTTAAAAGATAATCATATTGATTTTGCAGGAGGTATTGAAAATGCTATTACTAGAACGAGACGTTATTTAAAGGAAAATCAACTAGATTTGGGAGTTGAAATTGAGGTGCGAAATTTGGAAGAAATTGAACAAGTATTGGCTGTAAAAACAGAAGGGGTTGATATGATCATGCTTGATAATATGTCTATCCAGATGATGCGTAAAGCCGTTCAACTTATTGATGGACGATTTAAAACAGAGGCTTCTGGAAGTATTAATGAGAAAAATATTCACGATGTTGCCCATACTGGCGTTGATTATATTTCTGTCGGGGCACTTACACATACTGTCAGAAGTATAGATATGAGCTTGAAGGCGCTTCGTTAGTAAGGTGCAGTCAATAGAAAAAATAGGGGAAGGCCTCTGTATTAGATCATTATCATATAGCCAACAAAAACTATGCTTGTAAAAACAAAAAAGTATAAGCTAGCTAATAATACATATATTAAGCTTGGTATGAAGAATATTATTCGTGAGCAGTGGTGGGTGTTTCTTATAGCATTGGCTATAGCGAGTGGCACTTTGTTTATACATACTTACTGGTTTATCATGGGAGCAGCCATAGGGTTATTCCTGTATTTTCTATTTTGGCTTATTCAGTTTTATGGGATTACCCAGTTAGAAGAAAATCGAATTATCTTTGAAAAATTGAGTTATGAAATTACGAGCCATCAGGTGCTTGTTCAACTCAGTGCTAAACAAGGGATGCCTATTCCGTGGAGCCAAATTAAAAGAGCCTCCCAAGGAAAGGATTACTTTTTATTGGTAGTCTCGAAAGGACAACTCATTCACTTGCCTCATAAAATCTTCAATAGTAAACATGAAATAAAGTTTGTAGAAACGATATTAAAACGAAAGGGATTTATTAAGTAGCCCATAAAGCGCCGCAATCTGAGTTTTGAGTTCCGACGTATGCATCTAGCTCAACGTTTTTGGCTATTGGGTGTCAAAGGAAATACAAGATTAGCGTAGCCTTTTTCTTTTGAGAGGAGAAATACATGGGCACAGCGCAAAAAAATAGTAGATCGATTTGAAAATTTCATTAATCTTACTATTTTGCTGCAAAAAAATTGATAGTAGTCTATCAAATGATTTCTAGTTTAAAAAGCAATCGACATGAAAATAACAGGAAAACTATTAGAAGTAAAAGATATTCAGCAAATTTCAGATACGTTTAAGAAACGTGAATTCATTGTTGAGTACGCAGAAAATCCTAACTACCCTGAATATTTAGTCTTCGAATTAATCCAGGAACGTTGCAACTTAATTGACCCTTTGAAAGTAGGGCAAGAGATTGAGGTGAACTTCAATTTAAGGGGAAGAAAGTGGATAAACCCTGAGGGCGTAACAAAATATTTTATCTCTTTACAGGCTTGGCGGCTCGAAGCAATGAGTAATCTCGAAGCAACGAGTAATGAGGTTGATAATAAGGTAGCTGATGAAGAAAGTGCAAAAGATGAAGAAAGTAGCGCGCAAGACAATCCTGTAAACACTTCAGAAGAAGACGATTTACCTTTCTGACCAGGCGACGAGGTAACACTTTTAGCCTACGGATAAATTCACATGCTCATCAGCGAGTAAAGCAATCTTGCTGTAAAAGGAATTTATAGTAGTGTTTTTTTGTCAGTAGAATAAATACCTTAAAAATTAATAACTTATTTTTTACTTGATAACTTATTTTTTATATTTGTGGAGTATAGATTTTAATTTAAATTTAGTCTAAATAAAGATAACTTCTTATGCGTAAAGAGAACCAAATACTTGAAGAGCTCACTACTACTGAATATAAATATGGCTTTGAAAGCAATATTGAGTCTGATACAGCTCCTCAAGGCCTTAATGAAGATATTATCCGCCTTATCTCTGAAAAGAAAAAAGAGCCTTTATGGCTATTAGCCTGGCGGTTGAAAGCTTACAGACATTGGCTTACTTTCAAGGAACCCTTGTGGGCTAATATTAACTATCCCTCCATCGACTATCAAGACATTATTTACTATTCAGCTCCTAAACAAAAAGCCAAGCTCCAAAGTCTAGATAAAATTGATCCTGAACTAAGAGCTACTTTTGAAAAATTAGGCATTTCGCTAGAAGAGCAAAAGCGACTCACAGGAGTGGCAGTAGATGCAGTACTAGACAGTGTTTCGGTCACGACTACTTTTAAAGAAAAACTCAAAGAGCTTGGTATTATATTCTGTTCATTTAGTGAAGCGGTAAAGGAGTATCCCGATCTCGTCAAGAAATATCTAGGTACAGTAGTACCCATGCATGATAACTACTTTGCGGCACTCAACGCAGCAGTGTTTAGCGATGGCTCTTTCTGTTACACCTAAGGGTGTAAGATGCCCTATGAAGCTTTCTACCTATTTCCGTATTAACGCAGCAAATACAGGCCAGTTTGAACGTACCCTTATTATTGCGGAGGAAGGCGCTTATGTGAGCTACTTAGAGGGCTGCACAGCTCCTATGCGTGATGAGAATCAGTTGCATGCAGCAGTTGTTGAAATTTATGCTGCTAAAAATGCAGAAGTAAAATACTCTACGGTACAAAATTGGTATCCAGGAGATAAAGATGGTAAAGGAGGTATTTATAATTTCGTCACAAAAAGAGGAATTTGTGCAGAAGAAAATTCCAAAATTTCCTGGACACAGGTAGAAACAGGCTCTGCCATCACCTGGAAATATCCGAGTTGTATTTTAAAAGGAGATAATTCGGTAGGGAATTCTACTCAGTAGCAGTCACTAACAACAAACAGCAAGCAGATACAGGTACAAAAATGATCCATATTGGCAAAAATACAAAAAGCAGAATCGTATCTAAAGGGGTCGCTGCTGGCCAAGGTCAAAATAGTTACCGTGGACTCGTGAAGGTCATGAAACGTGCTGAAAATGCCCGTAACTTCTCGCAATGCGATTCGCTGCTGATGGGCAGTACGTGTGGAGCGCATACGTTCCCGTATATCGACGTACAGAATAAAACCGCTATAGTAGAACACGAAGCAACCACCTCAAAAATCGGAGAAGATCAGTTATTCTATTGTAATCAAAGGGGCATCGATAGTGAAAAAGCCGTTGCCTTGATTGTGAATGGCTATTGTAAAGAGGTACTCAATCAACTGCCCATGGAGTTTGCCGTAGAAGCACAGAAATTACTAGCATTGACCTTAGAGGGAAGTGTAGGGTAATTGAAGTTCTGGGTTCCGGGTTCTGAGTTCTGAGTTCCGGGTTCTGAGTTTAGGAGGCGTAGATTATATGTATTAACAGATGCGTTAAATGGCAAGTATTCAAAAATTCGAAGACATTGAAGCATGGAAAAAGGCAAGAGAATTCAGTAAAGCTATATATACTGCTACTAAATCAAGGGGCATTAAAAAATGACTTCGCTTTAAGAGAGCAAATGAGAAGAAGTACTATTTCTATCATGGCAAATATTGCGGAAGGATTTGAAAGGGGTGGAAACAAAGAGTTTATTCAATTTTTAACGATTGCTAAAGCTTCAGCAGGCGAAACGAAGGCGCATCTTTACATTGCCCGAGACCTTAACTATTTAAACAGTAATGACTTCATCGATCTTTATGATAAATTAGACAAAATAAGTAAAATGCTTGGAGGACTTATCAGTTATCTGAGAAAGTCTGACTACTTAGGTCCTAAATTTAAGTAATTTTAGGCCGAAACATCAGGAACTCAGAACTCGGAACCCAGAACCCAGAACTAAAAAACAAACATGCTCAAAATAGAAAATTTAAAAGTATCTGTAGAAGATAAGGAGATATTAAAAGGAATTGGCTTGGAAGTAAATGCCGGAGAAGTACATACTATTATGGGACCGAACGGCTCAGGAAAAAGTACATTAGCAGCTGTCTTAGCAGGAAGAGAAGGCTATGAAGTTACAGAGGGTAGGATAAAGTACTTTGATAAAGATCTTCTCGAGCTTTCGCCTGAGGAAAGAGCTAGAGAAGGCATCTTTCTTGCCTTTCAATATCCTGTAGAGATCCCAGGCGTTAGTACCACCAACTTTCTTAAAACAGCCGTTAATCAGGTAAGAGAATATAGGGGGAAGCCTCCCTTAGATGCTGTTTCTTTTCTTTCTTTAATGAAAGAAAAAATGAAGGTAGTAGCTATCCATCAGTCTTTGTTGAGCAGATCTTTGAACGAAGGCTTCTCTGGTGGAGAAAAAAAAAGAAACGAAATCTTTCAAATGGCTATGCTAGATCCTAAACTAGCTATTTTGGATGAAACGGATTCTGGTTTAGATATCGATGCTTTGAAAATTGTAGCTAGGGGCGTTAATAAACTTAGACGTAAAGATAACGCTATTGTCATAGTAACCCATTACCAAAGGTTGTTAAATTACATTATTCCTGACTTCGTACATGTCCTTTACAAAGGAAAAATCGTCAAGTCAGGCGACAAAAAGCTTGCTATTGAGCTGGAAGAAAAAGGTTACGACTGGATTAAAGAGGAAGTAGCTGTTTAGAAAGTATATTTTTCCAGCTGTTAAAATTTTATTAATCATGAGCCAAGTAGTACACCATAGTGCGTGGAGCGAAGTGTTGACTGAAAGCTTTAACCAACGGGTGCAAAGATTGCCCAACGATCAAAATTCATTTTTCTACCAAGTGAGAAAGCGCGCTCTCACTAACTTTAATCAGCTAGGCCTACCAACATTAAAAAATGAAGCATATAAGTATACGCCTATCACAGGTGTATTGTCTAAAACATTTGATTTTAGACAGCCCCCTACTACACCAACGTTAACAAGCAAAGCAATTGAACAAGCCTTGCTCAATACGATGGATGCGCATCATATTGTTCTGCTTAATGGAAAGTTTAGTGAAAAGCATTCGTTCATTAATGGCCAGCGAAAAGACTTGGTAATCTTAAACTTTCAGGAAGCTTACCGGCAATATGGCGAAGTATTCCGTAATCACTTCGCTCGTCACGCGAATGATGAAACAGATGCGTTTACAGCCTTGAATACAGCTTTGTTTGAAGATGGCGTTTTTATCAAAGTAGCAGACCACACTGTCATTGAAAAGCCTTTGATCGTTTATCATATCACAGATGCTAACCTGCATAACACCATTACTTATCCACGGTTACTTGTTTTAGCAGGGGAGCATAGTCAATGTAGCGTAGGTGAATTTTATCCTACCGTAGGCACACAAGCAAGCTTCGTTAATACAGTATCAGAAATTATACTAGCAGAAAATGCTCATGTAGCTTATTATAAACTACAAACCCATAAGGGGAATGCTTATCAAGTTGGGAATACACAATGCTATCAAGCCAAGCAAAGTGTGCTGAACACCTACACGATTACCTTAGAGGGAGTATTTATGAGAAACAATTTGAATGTTGTATTAAATGCAGAACATTGCGAGACGAACATGTATGGCCTGTATTTGTTACGTCGTAAACAACATGTTGATAACCATACCACAGTAGATCATCAAAAGCCCCATGCGTTTAGTAATGAACTTTATAAAGGCATTATAAACGAGCAAGCTACAGGCGTTTTCAATGGGAAAATATATGTAAGGCCTCATGCTCAGAAAACCAATGCTTTTCAGTCAAACAATAATATTTTACTGTCTAAATATGCCACCATTCATGCCAAGCCCCAGCTTGAAATCTGGGCAGATGATGTAAAATGTTCGCATGGCAGCACCACAGGTCAACTAGATAGGCAACAATTATTTTACCTGAGAGCCAGAGGGATTCATGAAAAAACTGCTCGAAATATACTGCTGAAAGCATTTGCTCATGAAGTGATAGAAAAAGTACGGCTAGCAGCCTTAAAAGATTATTTAAATAACGCCCTCGATGAAAAATTAAATGCACTGCATAGCTAAAGAGGTTGCTTTAACGAGTTTACAATGAATACGAATACCTTACTACAAGAATCATACACAAGTGAATTCAACATTCAAAAGATTAGGGAACAATTTCCTATTCTTCACCAAGAAATCAATGGGAAGCCGCTTGTTTATTTTGACAATGCGGCTACTAATCAAAAGCCGCAGGCTGTCATTGATGCACTCACCCATTACTATCAAAATTTTAATGCAAACGTTCATAGAGGTATCCATACATTAGGAGAGAGGGCTACTACTGCTTTAGAAGAGACAAGAAGCACTGTTCATCAATTTATCAATACTGCTGAACCCGAAGAAGTTATTTTTACCCGGGGCACGACCGAAGGAATCAATTTAGTAGCTTCTACTTACGGAAGAATACATGTGAAAGAAGGGGATGAAATCATCATATCCCATATGGAGCACCATTCGAATATTGTTCCATGGCAGATGTTATGTCAAGAAAAGGGAGCTACGTTAAAAGTTATTCCTATTAGTGATACAGGCGAACTAGTGATGGGTGCTTTTGAAGCATTGCTTACAGATAAAACTAAGATCGTTGCCATTACCTATGTTTCAAACACCCTAGGGACTATCAACCCGCTCAAAGAAATTGTAGAAAAAGCGCATAAAAAGGGAGCTGTTGTGGTAGTAGATGGTGCGCAAGCAGCTCCTCATTGCAACATTGATGTACAGACCCTTGATTGTGATTTTTTTGCTTTTTCAGCCCATAAGGCTTATGGCCCTACAGGCGTAGGGGTCTTATAT
>JAKSDE010000169.1 GCA_022360235.1 Cytophagales bacterium | reverse complement strand
TAAGAATCTTATTAAACAAGGTTTCAGCTTAGAAAGTATTGCCAAAGCTACTGGCCTAAACAGAGAAGAACTTGCTCAGCTATAGTAAAACAGTTTGGGTTTAGTATTGTATTTTAGTGCCCCCAAATGAGTACAGTTAGCTACAGCACAGACCTTAGAAAGCGGGTCATTGTTTCTAGGGGGAATAGCCAAAAATCAGCCGCAGAGCTATTCTCAATCAGCACAACAACCGTATCCACTTGGTGGAATATCTACAACAAAGAAGGGAGAATAGCCGCTCTTCTACGCGGAGGTAGGAAGGGGAAAGTATGCAAACAAGCCCTGCAAAAATTTGTTCATAGGCACCCAGACAACACTTTAAAGCAGCTAGGAGAGCACTTGGGAGTCACTGCCTGATCGATCGGTAGCTTGCTCAAAAAACTGCGTTACAGTTATAAAAAAACGTTTGTGTATTCAGAAGCCCACCCTGCAAAACGCAAGCAATACAGGGATGAAGTAGCTAAAATAGCCAGAGATAAGCTAGTCTTTTTAGACGAAAGAGGTATAGAATTGAACCTGTGCAAGCAAAGAGGTTGGAGTAAAAAGGGTGCTTTATTATTCGCTCCAAAGAGAGGCCAACGTGAGAAGCGGCTCCATGTAATTAGGAGCCCTCAATGGGAAAAGCGTATTAGCACCGGTATGGTTTAGGGGAGTTGTAGCAGTAAGCTTTTTGATGAATGGGTGTGCTCTGATTTAGTGAAAGAGTTACAACCAGGTCAAGTAGTGATCCTGGAGAATGCGTCCTTCCACAAGTCAAAGAAGGCTTTATCCTTCATAGAGCGAGTAGGGTGTAGGGTTTTATTTTTACCTGCCTATTGCCCAGATTACAATCCCATAGAGCATTTATGGGGAACTATGAAGAGGTGGTTGCCGGGAAAAATCAAAGGATCTATGAGTAGCGTAGTGAATGTATTGAAGCATCTTGAAGTATTTTTCAATCGCTGTCTTCTGAAACTTGAAATCCTTAATTCAACATGAATTACTACATAGTCGACCCTTAATAAGTATTAAGTACTATGTTTTACACTTAGATAAGCGTTTTATCTCACAAAAACTCATCTATAGCGTAGCCATATTTGTAAGAAAAACCTTTATGGCACTCCAAAACCTTGCAAAAAAATAGCATGCCCTGTCAATCGCTTGGATAAATCATCATGTTGCTTGATTAAATTTTTTTTCAAATTTAACCAATCTATGAAGACAGCTTCCTAGTTCCTAGTTCTTAGGTGGGTTGGGTTGTATTGAAGGACTTGTCATACTAGGCTTGGTTAAGGAAGATCTTCTTGCACGGAATGCACTAATTTTTCTTTCTCCTCATCCTCTTCAACAATATCTTCACTGCCGTGTGTTAGTTTGGCTAGCTTTTTATTGAAAATAATCACCAAAGCGCCTGTAAGTACTGTAACGAAGAAGATAAACTGAAAGATAGTTAAATCACCTAAAGAAATAGCTAGTCTACCCAAGCGAGATGATATAAAATTAGCTACCCCAATTACAGCAAGTAAAATTCCCATTACTGACCCAACAATATGCTTGGGCGCTACTTTGGTAATAAAGGACATGGAAACGGGTGATAAAGAAAGTTCTCCTAAAGTCTGAAAGAAATAGGAGCCAATAAGCCAATATAGTGCTGATTCCTCTGGAAAGGTATATCGCTTTTGTAAAGCAGCCCCTACCATGAACAAGAATCCTATGCCTACAATGATGTTGCCTACGCCTATTTTGTAAATAGAGGATATATTCTTATGCTTTTTCGCTATTTTAAACCAAAATGCTGCCACTAGGGGAGCCAAACCAACGACAAATATGGAATTTACACTTTGTAACATACTCGCTGGAATTTCCCAGCCCCCAATATATCTATTTGTATAACTATAGGCATATATGTTCAGCAAACCGCTCATCTGCTCAAAAGCCATGAAGAATACAAATACTGCAATGAAAGATATAGCAACAACCACCAATCGATCTTTCTCTTCTTTGGTAAAGCTATTGTGCAACTTAGGAGCGTGGCTTTTCTCTACCCTTAACGCTTTTTGAGGTTTATTACCTATTTCCTTGAAGTATTTCTGTCCTAGCAGAAAAGTAGTGATACCTAACAGCATTCCAATCCCTGCCAAGCTAAAACCGTAGTGCCATCCATACACTTCTCCTATAAAACCTACTACCAAGGGGGCAATCAATCCTCCTATATTAATCCCCATATAAAAGATGGTAAACCCTCCATCCCTTCGCTTATCTCCTTTTTCGTAAAGACTACCTACCATGGTAGAAACACTAGGTTTCATGAGTCCCACGCCTACAACTAGGGCGACTAACCCCACGAAGAATGCCCCTTTACTTTGAAAAGCTAACGAGAAGTGACCAATACATTGTAAAATCGCTCCCCATAAGACAGCTTGCTTTTGACCTAGGTAGCGGTCGGCAATAATTCCTCCAGGAATCCCCATGACATAGACCATCATAGTGTAAGTTCCTAACAAGGTGAATGCATCTTCTTTAGACCAGCCAAAGCCACCTCTTGCTACATTATCAACTAAAAAGAGTATTAAAATTGCCCGCATACCGTAATAGCTGAACCTTTCCCATAGCTCTGTGAAGAACAGAATAAAGATTCCTTTAGGATGCTTTAAGAAATTAGAATTGCTTGACACTGTTGTGCGACTCATTCAATAAAATTTGTTTTGTTGAATAGATTACAGGCTTGACAAAGGTAGGGGAATAAACTTCTTTGTGCAAAAAATTATATTAAAGTGTATTTTTGAGTCCCTAGTTGCTAGTTCCTAGTAAAGGCTACTATACTTTTATAACTACACATATTATAGAGAATCATTTCCCTATTTTATAGAATTTTTTATATATCCTCTTATTATATACTTGTGCTAGCATACTGCAAGAATGCTAGTAGCAGCCTCTCACCCCTGTTCGGTCGCTAGCTTAATGAATTTTTTTGTAAATATTTGTTTATGTAAGCGTAGTTATGCTATATTTACTTCACCTTTTGAAAGAGGAGAGGTGGGTGAGTGGCTTAAACCAGCAGTTTGCTAAACTGCCGTACGTTCTTTTCTCGTACCGGGGGTTCGAATCCCCCCCTCTCCGCTCACTTTGCGCTATTTTAAGGTGGGGAAAGATTAGCTTTTCAGTAAGACTGCAGGCAGGTTTGAGGCTACGTGAATGCGTAGCATTTGCTCTTCAGCTATTAATAGGCTGCTCTAAAGTAGCGTCAGTAACAAATAGACATGTTCAAAACTTGAATGCTGATAAGTATTTTAGCATCTAAAACTAAAAACGTTCGGGGTGTAGCGCAGTCCGGTTAGCGTGCCTGCTTTGGGAGCAGGAGGTCGTAGGTTCGAATCCTATCACCCCGACATATTGAGTGATGAGTGGGTTAAGCAGGCCGGTTCCGTAGCTCAATTGGATAGAGCAACTGCCTTCTAAGCAGTAGGTTGAAGGTTCGAGTCCTTCCGGAATCACAAGGGTGATTTTAGTTAGTCGACCCTTAATAACGCCCGATGATTCTATTTTTGATGCGTTTTGCAGCAGGCTAAGTTCGTCATTTAACGGGCTTATCCTTTACTTTTTGATTCCCCTGCCGGGAGCCCTCACCGCTGTTGAAAAATGGCTAAAATTCTTGCCCTACGTGCTAAAAATTGGCCAACTCGTCGCTGCGCTCCTCAGACATGCCAATTTTTGGACGCAATTGGCTGGGAATTTTAAACATTTTTCAAAGGCGGATCTCTATTG
>JAKSDE010000308.1 GCA_022360235.1 Cytophagales bacterium | reverse complement strand
GTTTTTTATAAATCTTTCTTTAACTTAGCCAAATAAAACTTTATCCAAAAATAGTTTAGATCACATAGTGACAATAAAATTTAATCAAAAACCTAAAAACTATAAAATCATGAAAAGATTAAAAATATTGCTCTTACTCGTATTAGCAGTAAGCTGTACTAAAAGAAAGGTAGAGATCTATCGAGAAAATAATATGAGCGTAAGCGTTAATTATGTGGCCCGCCTGCACATAGCAGCTAGTGGTGGTCATAAAGAGGACGTAGAATACCTCCTATCCCGTGGCTTAGATATCAATGCAGCAGATAATGAAGGTGTGACGGCCCTGCACTTGGCAGCCGAAAAAGGCCATCAAGCGATCGTAGAATATCTTCTATCTCAAGGAGCGAATATCAACGTAAAACATATTACTGGTAGTACGCCCCTGCACCATGCAGTACAAAATGGCCATCAAGCGATCGTAGAATATCTTCTATCTCAAGGGGCGGAGGTCAAGGCAACAATGGAGAATGGTAGTACGCCCCTACACTTGGCAGCAATGAATGGCCATCAAGCGATCGTAGAATATCTTCTATCTCAAGGGGCGGAGATCAACGTAACTAGTAAGGATAGTTGGACGCCCCTGCACTTAGCAGCCCAAGAAGGCCATCAAGCGGTAGTAGTATATCTTAAAGAGCAGGGCGCAGAGATCAATGCAACTACTACTAAGGGTGGTACGCCCCTATACTTGGCAGCAATGAATGGCCATCAAGCGATCGTAGAATATCTTCTATCTCAAGGGGCGGAAATTAATGCAAAAGATATTGATAGCGGCCTTACGCCCCTGCACGCAGTAGCAGAAAAGGGCCAGAAAGTGCTGGGAGAATATCTTCTATCTCAAGGGGCGGAGATCAACGTAACTAGTAAGGATAGTTTGACGCCCCTGCACTTAGCAGCCCAAGAAGGCCATCAGCCGGTCGTAGAATACCTGACAGAGCACGGGGCGGAGATCAATGCAACAAATAAGGGTGGTTTCGCCCCTGCACGCGGCAGCCTCCAGTGGTCATCAAGCGGTGGTAAAATACCTGACAGAGCACGGGGCGGAGATCAATGCAAAAGATATTGATGGTGTAACGCCCCTGTCAAGAGCAGCCGGCAGTGGCCATCAAGCGATCGTAGAATATTTTCTATCTCAAAGGGCGGAGATCAATGCAAAAGATAATGATGGTAAAACGCTCCTGCACTGGGCAGCTAGATATGGCCAGAAGGCGATCGTAGAATATCTCCAATCCCGTGGCGTAGATATCAACACAACTACTACTAAGGGGGGTCTTACGCCCCTAAGCTTTTCAGCATCAGGTGGCCATCAGGCGGTAGTAGAATACCTGATAGAGCACGGGGCGGAGATCAACGCAAAAGATGAGGATGGTGGTACGCCCCTGCACCATGCAGCACGAAATGGCCATCAAGCGATCGTAGAATATCTTCTATCTCAAGGGGCGGAGATCAATGCAAAAGATAAAGAGGGTGTGACGCCCATACACCTGGCAGCTAGATATGGTCATCAAGCGATGGAGAAGTACTTTAAATTGTTTGATATGATTAATACAGATAATTATATTCTATTACGTGAAATGTTAAAAAAAAATAATCCAGATAATCAAGTAGGAGCTAGTCAAACAAAGACAGATAATAGTTTACATATACTACAACAATTGTTAAGGTTAACAGGTAATCTAGTAAGCTTAAGAAATAACAATGAACAAATAAGCTTAAGCATTAATGAAATTATAGAACAAGAAATCATAGAAAAAAAAGGAGTTAGAATGCCCTTATTACATTGGTGGTGTTGTGAAGGCAAGTCCAAGCTTGTTGCAGAGTTATTATATGGAAGGGCAGAACAACATGTAAATAACATTACTAACTGGTTAATGGTAGAGCAAGCCGCAGTCAGTAGAGATATGAAAATAAATATAGAATTTCTAGATTCAAATGGGTTTTTTCCGCTTCATTATGCTGCAAGAGAAGGCCATCTAGAAATTGTAAAAATGCTTGTAGAATATAAGGAGATTATAGAAGAAAATAGCGTTGAACAAAGAAAGCCAAAGTATACGGATTATATATTCAACATAGTAAACTATGTCAATCAAAAAACCAGTAGTGAGCAAAAAGCATTGCAGTTAGCAAAAGATAATCAGGTAAAGGCATACTTAAAAGGTATAAGAAAAGGGGCTTATTATTATTGTCTAACTTGTGTTCGCTGCAATCCTTTGTCAGAATTAAACTTCAATATTCCTTGTATAGGTCAACTTGGTTTTACGACAGTAGCAAATAAGGAAGCAGATGTTATGCAAAGAAGGTTTAATAAGTATAGGGTTTGGAGCAAGGTAAGACGGGATCGTGCACAACCACTGCCAGAAACAAGTAGTAGATAGGTATAAAAAGGATCATTCAAGCGGTCTCCGTAACCAAGATTTGTTAAAACTAGCATAGTGCTACGTGACCTGGATATCTGTGTGGGCATGTGAGAGAAAACTTACCTTTCGTTAATTTCACTTAACTCAAAAGTTTATCCTTCAACTTTTAAAAGATATAGGTTGCCTCTCTCTCAGGAACGATAAGCTGAGGGTTAGCCGGTAAGCTCTAGTTGCTGGATAAGATAGGCAATAATGTTGGGAGCTATCCATTGAACATTGAGCACAAATCGCCCGAATAAGCGTATTGATCAGAACTGAATGGCAATAAAAAGCCTAAATCTTTTAGGGTACTGTTTGGTTATTAGAAGGCTGCGTATAATGCTTAGGTCGTGTCCGCTTTTTTTGCCTGGCTAACAATTATTGAAATAAAACGAGCGATTTGTACAACCAATATACGTTTAATAAACCAAATGGGAACCGATACCGCCTAAGAGCTTAAGCTTGTGGATTCTCAATACGGCAAATTTTCCATTTTCTCTCCCTGCCAGTTAGACCGAAAGCTGCAGAGCGAACTACTTTACGCGGCGGGCGCTCTACAAAGATAAATCCTCTAAGTCTAGAAGGGGAGCTGAAGGGGATCGGGACAACCCGATTATTTTCTATACCCGTCTCAAATTTACATGAATGTTCTCCCTGACCTTAATTCGTATTTGTCCTTATAGAGTGTACCCTATATATACTCTCTGAGCAAACCTAAAAGTTGTTCGTTTAGACCTTGATTACTAATTTAGGAACATTTTCTTTTAAAGTCTAAAATTTAATACGAACACATGGAGGATTTAACTACTATCAAATATCATTTGAAAAAAAATGGAGGCAAGCTGATCGGCTATGCTCGCGTATCTACTGATGACCAAGACTGTGCTATCCAAGTTGAAAAGCTCAATGCTATCGGGTGTCAAAAAGTTTATAAGGATCAAAAAACAGGCACAATAGTAGAGAGAGAATAACTCAAACAATGTTTAGATTATCTGCGCGAAGGCGACGTTTTAGCCTTCACAAGGGTAGATCGACTCGGCAGGTCCTTAAAGGATCTGATCACTATAGCCGATGACTTGCGTGAACAGGGAATTAGCCTGTTCATCCTTCAGCAAAACTTGAATACAGCCACTCCAATGGGGCAGCTGTTTTACTCGATGCTGGGGATTATTTCAGAGTTCGAATATCATCTTAAAAGAGAACGACAACTCGAAGGCATTGCAAAAGCTAAAGCATCTGGTAAATATAAAGGACGTAAGCCCCTTTCATATGATATGGTGACTGAGGTGAGAGCGCTGAAGGCCTCTGGGGTCTCTCCTACCCAAATAGCTCAACAGTTAAATATAGGTAGAACTACTGTCTACAAGTATTTATAAATGAGTATGAATGACCCATTCAGCTGGAATACCTCATTCTTTTCCGCTCGAATTGTTTTCTTATGCGCTCTTTTTTCTTAGCATACTCTTGGGGATTCTCTTTACTTAACTTATAATCCTCTTCACGAATCCTCTCTAACCATTCCATTACTTTAAATCCTGGTATCGCTTGTGATTGTTTTGTTTTCAATGTGCTCATAATTATCTAGTTATTATCTCTATCGGTGTGTGAATACTAATTATCCTATACCCTTGACGTAAATTTATGGAGTTATATTGTTGAATCTTTAGAAAGTTGACCATGTGTTTAAAATTCCATGACACGATTACGCTTGCTCCCTCTACTGTAGCTGTAGCTATATGCTGTGCATCATTTTTACTTTTCTCTGTTAATGCCCCCTCCTTGATATATAAATCTGCTAATTCTAATGCACTTTTCCTAGGCTTAACATAGATTATCCTCTTTATCTTATCTGTCATTGCCTTTACTCTTCTTGGTGCTTCCTCTAACTCCCCCTCTAATACTTCTGAATATATAACTTCTATACTCTCTTTGTTAATATACTCAAACAACGCTTTTGTATATTCTTCAAATTCCTCATCAAAGAGGCCACCAAAAATGGACGTATCTAAATAAAAAACCATTACTCTTAACGATACTCCTTAATTTTACTGAACTCATCGTCTAAATTTTTAGCTACATTTTTGTCTCATAAGTTAGATAATTTGTTCTATTTATACCAAAAAAGTCCTATAGAAATTGAACGATAATTTTTCATAACCGTACCCTTTCGGTCAAATGATCCCAACGTCCCAATTGCAAAAATCAAGCCATTTCCCTTGGTTGAGAAAATATTTTGAAATGTTAAAAATAAATACTAAAATTGATATAAAATAAAAGCGAATAATTTTTTTAACAATCCTTCGCAAAAGGAGGGATGCAAAAATTACAAGAGAAGTTAGCTATACGTTCACCTCTAAAGGTCTAATCCATCATGAAAACATCGCTTTCCCATCTACCACAAGAAAAGCAGGAAGAGATCGCCATGATCAAGGAAATTATTCTTGCTAACGCTCCTGTGGAGATGATTATTCTATTTGGCAGCTATAGTACTGGCAAATGGGTAGAAGACTGTTATGTAGAAGAGGGGGTTACCTATGAGTATGAGAGTGACGTTGATATTCTTGTGGTGACCCGAAAAGAAAAGAGTGCCGAGAAAGATTGGCGCTGGAGTAGCATAGAAGATAAGATTCGAGAACGGAAAAGACTTACAGATACGCATATCATTGCCCATGGCATCGGGCTTTTCAATGAGAAGATCAAAGAAAATTACTACTTCTTTACAGACATTCTCAAAGAAGGGACGATGCTTTATAATAGTGGTAATTACCAGCTCGCTACCCCCCAACCGCTGAGCCCAGCAAAACGCAAGAAGAAAGCACAAGACTACTTTGATGTTTGGTTTGAAAGTGCTAATACGTTCTTTGAGCTATATGAATACTGTCTAAAAAGAGAACAGTACAATGAAGCAGCCTTTTTACTTCATCAAGCAGCCGAGCGATACTATGTGACATTCCTCTTAGTATTTACCGATTACAAACCTAAGACGCATGATATTAAGAAATTAGGCCATCTAG
>JAKSDE010000428.1 GCA_022360235.1 Cytophagales bacterium | reverse complement strand
GACTTGAGAACAGATACAGAAGCAAGGATTCAGCAGGACAAGCAGGCAGCTTTCGCAGAGTTACTCTTGAAGCAAGGCAAGTTGAAGGACTTCCACGGCTGGATTGATAAACACCCAGGCCTGATCAATGATCCTACGATTCCTTATGCTGAAGAAGGATTTAATTATATCTTGGCTGTTGACCCCAGAGAGGATACCTTAGAGAAACTACAAAAGAATGCAGCACCCAAAACGAAGGAGAGCATCATGAACGCAGCAGAAAAACTTATTCAACAAGGAATGCAAAAAGGAATACAACAAGGAATGCAAAAAGAGAAGCTGGGAATTGCTAAGAACATGCTTTTAAACCTTCATCTAGGCCTAGATGTTGTCCAAAAGGCGACAGGCCTTTCTAGAGAAGAACTCAATAAACTCCCAACTAAGTCGATAGGCTTAGCCTTCAAGCTAGCAGGCTAGATAGAAGCACTTTTTCACCGGGGGCTAAGGAAGTTTTTTTCTAAAGGGGCTGTAGAATCTTAAAAAATTCTCTCAAATTATAAGCTTCTATTGGCTTTAAGGGGAGCGACGAACAAATCCTTCTACAAAATGGAACGAATAAAAAGGTAACAGATGAGGGAGATCTTTTACGAGAGCTATCAGTTAAAGGACAGATCTGTTTCGACCTACTTGACAAAATTCCCCTTTATGCGTAGTTTTGAGTCTAAAAACTGTTTAATTTAACCAGTTAAGCAAACTATCCCCCTATAGCTGACTTAATTTAACTTTCAAGAAAGTGAAAATAGGCTAGGCTCGGGCTATAACAATGGAAAGAGGTAGGCTTTGTCAGGACCATTTATTTGCCTAAATTAGGGAGTGAAATCAAAACATGAACAATGTAAAGATAAAAACGAGCAGAAAATTAACCAGGCGCATAACGCTGACGGCAAAGAGTTATTAAGTCGTCAACAGGTCGCCATTAAGTATTTTGGACCATGACTATAGAGATTCATCAACCTCACGATTCGCTGTTTAAGGCAGCTTTTAGTCATAAGCAGGTCATGATAGACTTCCTGACCAGTAGGCTACCCAAACAGACACTCGCACGTATTAATCTGAATACACTCAGGTTGACCAATAAAAGCTTCGTTTCCAAGGCAGGAAGGCAGACGCATAGCGATCTGATCTATTCGGCGCTCATGGATAAGCAAAAGGGCTATATCTACCTAGTCACAGAACACTTCTCCAAACAAGAAGAATACGTACCTCTCAGGCAACTAGAATACAATCTACCCTTGATGCGTCAGCACCTCCAGGAAGGGCATAAAAAGTTACCCTTGATCCTGAACATCTGTGTGTATAACGGCACCGATCCCTACAAAGGGTCTATCACCTTCCTAGAGATGTTCGAATATCCTCAGTTAGCTAAGCAATACTTCCTAGAGGGGTATCACCTGGTAGACTTGAGAGCCGATACAGAAGCAAGGATTCAGCAGGACAAGCAGGCAACTTTCGCAGAGTTACTCCTGAAGCAAGGCAAGTTGAAGGACTTCCATCACTGGATAGATGAACATCCAGGCCTGCTCAATGATCCTACGATTCCTTATGCTGAAGAAGGATTTAATTATATCTTGACTGTTGACCCCAGAGAGGATACCTTAGAGAAACTACAAAAGAATGCATCACCCAAAACGAAGGAGAGCATCATGAACGCAGCAGAGAAACTTATTCAACAAGGCCTGCAGAAAG
>JAKSDE010000426.1 GCA_022360235.1 Cytophagales bacterium | reverse complement strand
CTACAATGTCCTTTTCATAGCTTTTATTAAAGCTAATAGGATAGCTTGAGGCTTGAGAGCTAGCAAATAAGCTATTCACTTCCTGATGAATCTGCTTATAGTTCTCCTCTATTAAGAGCGTTAGTCCCTCTCTAGGCTGCTTGTTCAGGGGCAGAGCTGGAGGAGACAAACCAGCTAGCTGCGCGGCAACAATAGGGGGATCGGCGCTCGAGATCCTCACTACAAAATGGCCAGCAGCCTGATTCATAATTTCGGGAGGGCTTAAAATAGCCTCTTTTTTCAGCGAGGTCGATTCTGTCGTATGACCCTTAGATTTTGAAAGGCTCCTAGCTACCTTTTCGTACTCTCCAACTAGCTCAGATACGTATTTCGCCGTCTCTAGGTTATTGGTCATGCCGAAAAACTGGTTTCCAAGATTGGCACGCATTACCTGCGCATCATTAGCACCATAGTATTTCTTCAGCTGTGCGTAGTCCTGAACACATAGAACCGTTGACACCTTATTAGACCTGGCTGTAGCAGGAAGGGTACTTAAATCCGGTATAAACAGCGTAGGCGCTTCATCTAACAAGAACAAGGCTTTGTGTTTGCCTTGCTGATTCATATTTTTCATACATACCGTGGCAATAAGAGAAATTACTGGACAGAGCCCCTCACTTAGGCCAGGGTCATTGGCCACTGTTAGAAACGTTGGATGGGTCGGGCTAGTCAAATCTAAGTCTATATGATCTTCCCCCCCTTGCCCATTCATCACCCAAAAGATGTTCTTATTGTAAATTTTGCCAAGAGGAAGCTGGAAAGAGGCTACAATTCCTGCTAACTGATCCTTGGCCCCTTGTTGGTACGCATGAGCGATCGGGGACACCATGGAATGGACTTCCCGATCACACGATATTAACTTCATCACAGCTCCTACCTCTTGAAGACCTAGTAAGGTAGCATGCGGCAAAGAGCAATAACAGGGATAATAATTCTTTAAAAACCAAAGAATACCGCTTAGGTAGGCAATCGCATTCAGGCACCAAAAATCTTGTCTTGTGATCCAGTCTTTATTCAAATTCTTCAAGATGGTCGTGGCATATTCCTGGGCATGCAGCTTAGAGGAAATATACCTAGGGGCAAGGGGGTTACAACGCCCTGATAAGAATGGTAAGGAGAAGTTAATATGAGCAAACTTAACCTTAGACGGATACTTTTGTAGCGCATTGTACATATGCCTAGACAAAGTAGGAGGAGCTCCTTTATAGTCATATAAGAAACCGGCAAAGTTTTTCTTAGCTGCCTGCTCAATGATAGGACCTATCACAGAGGCTGACTTTCCTGAACCAGCGGCCCCTTCAATGTAAATCCCTTGCCAAGGGTTAGCTGTCAGGATACACTTTTTTCCTACTGTCTTCCACACTAAGCTATCTTCGGTATCTTTTCCTTTCATCCCTGTTTTTAACACAAACCCTTTCTCTCTCAATAAGTGGGTTCCTATATCACCCATTAACTGCGGCAGCAGTAGGATGATAAAGAAGGGCGTAATCGGATAGACATACCTGCTGATAATATACCTATCAGGGGGATACAAGAAGAGGGTGGCTAAAACGAGTAAAACGGCTGCCTCTAAGATGATTTGAAGACTATTCACCGCTTCTTTTTGGGGCGCTAGCTTATCAAGGGAATCCTCTTTGGTGAGCTCCTCAATGACTAACAGCCCGATAAGGGCTAGCCTGACGTATAAAAGATTCGTAACAATGATTTGGTAAACCGCTGATAAGGGAGCTCTTAGCCTAGGAAAATCCTGCAGAAGTTCTTCCACCCCTCCTGCTACGTTGTTACTACACACCCACTCAAATGCTAGCATGACAAGAACAAGCACGTAGAGGAACATGAATAAGTTTTGATCCGTACTTTTTGTATTCATTGCTCGTTTATAGATCCATACAGGGGAATTTCAAGGGTACGTAGGAAGTTGTACAGATAAATTAAGCGTTAATTTTTACGCTTTGCAAGCAAACCTCGCAAAGCTTTTTTGCTGGCAGGGCAAGAAAGAACTTACAATATCCATTTTATACCTACTGAAAAGCGCGTTCTATACTTGTCATAGCCTTTAGGGAGGAAATAAAGCGAAGGGGCAGCACGAAAACTCACTATCAACCTTTCCAGCACAAAGCATTCTAGTTCTGCTCCCAGCATTCCTTCCCAATTCAAGTGGGTCTCATTTTTATCCTTGTATTTTGCTACTTCTTGCTGGCGTAGCTCAAATAAAAGCCCACTAAACACATTGAAGTAGACGAAGTCTGTTAAGAGCGGGGTCACATGATACACTGCTGATAACTTAAGCGAAAAGCTTTTGTAGGCTGTGTACTGGCCGAGCTTTCCTAAATTCAGAGCCATACCTACTTCAAGCCCTAGACGTTGGGCCCTATAATGCCTATAGCAGAGACCAAAAAAATTCCCTTCAGAAACAATACCTCCCTCAATACCGACCTCTTGAACCCCTGTTGTATAACGCATACGATGCGCACTGCCATGCGTAGCTACAAAGGGAATAAGCAATAACAAAACGATGAAGTAGTATTTAGTCACTCGTTTCATCACTTGTTGCTTTTTTTAAATATATTCTAAACCCATCTGGTAGGACAATCTTCTCTCCTTTCCGTGTTTTTCTACTAAATAGCTTTCCGGCCATGCTAGCAACACGGTTGAGAGGAATAGCCCTGGTGGCTTCCTCTACCAGCTCACTTTCTAACTCATCTTTCAGGGAAGGATCATGCTCGGTGCTTATAAATATACCCCGATTGTACTGCTCGTCATAAGCAAATAGCCTTGTTTCAATATGTTTTTCTTTCACCTTAATATGGTTGATGATAATGTCAATGCGATCCCTATGTCTTTCAATAATACCGATTAGCAAGGTATTTCGAGGCACTTCAACTCCCTGTATCACCGTGCTCTCAAGGAGTCTTATCCTCACCTTGGCTCCTTGCTGGACTAGCTGATCATTATCGATAGTTGCAAGGGTGTATACATGGTTTTGGCTCTTGTCTTGGGGCTGGTTAGACCAACTATAAAAGCCGGTGTTGACACGATTTTTAGACTTTTCGGAAGCTGGAATGCTTTGTACAGGCTTCTTGTTACTAGGCTTGGGCGCAGGAGCTGGGGAGGTACTAGTCGTACTTGCGTTCTCTTGTTTTTGAGATCTGTTACTAAAATTTAAATTTAGTTTAACAGGCTTTTGGGGGACTGTAGCTGGGGATTGCTTGCGCTTATAAGCAGCTGTTTTGGAAGTGTTAAAGTCTTCGGCTTGGCTCCTTGGTACATGAAGCAGATTCGCACCATCTTTCGCCTTCTGCTCTGGCACAAAAAAATACACCAAGGCCAGAATCAGGACCAGGGAGCCTGCAGCATACAGGAGTAGCTCACGTTTATCAAAACCTTTTGGCATGATTCACCTCTTTAGGGGTTAAACAAAATGAGCGCCTTCTACCGCCTGACTTCTCCTGAATATCAAAGAGGAGCCGTTGGTTTTTAGCCAACGTGAATTTGCTAAAAACAATAATAAACACCCCTGAGGTGCCTCTCTCAATACAACCACAAGCTTCCGAGAAGATATAAACCGGCGATAAATCATAGCATTGCTCAATACGTTTATTTTTGACACTACAAACAGAAAAACCCAGCAGCTCCACCTCATAGTCAATCCCGCTGGCATTGTTTATTTTAATTCTGAAATAAAGCTCGTTTTTATCAGCCAGTAAGCACTCTAGCTCAGCCGAGAGGTTTTGTGCTTCCCTCCCAATCGTCCGAAGGTGTCTTTTTTTCTTCACGACCTCTTCACACTTACTTTTATAATTAACAGGGCTGTTTTTACTAGCTGTTGGGCCGACTTGTTGCTGGGTGGCTGCTTTGTCGAACGTGTCATCGCATTTTTGAAATAGCTTACTATAGTTGTAAAAAAGCTTTTGGGGCGCCTCAGCGTAACGCAGTATAAACAGGGCATAGCCACTTGCTGTCTCTACCATGAGGTTGGTTTCTTCAAAGTCTGGCTGGGCTGCTTTGAGCTGAAGGCGATTATGCTCTGTTTGGTAGAGGACTTGCTCTGAGCCTACATCAATTTTGTG
>JAKSDE010000424.1 GCA_022360235.1 Cytophagales bacterium | reverse complement strand
GTCTCAGGAAGCTTTACACCTCATCTATGGCGTGAAAGAAGATAATACCCGAGAAGTCTTGCTCCTAGAGGTGAATCCCACCGAGAGCAGCTCTGTATGGGAAGAATACCTTCAAAGCCTTAAGCACCGTGGATCAGTGGAGAATGTGAATAAGCAAATCCGGCGAGTGACCAAAAGTAAAGTTAGTTTTGATAAATCCGAGAATCTGTTAGATTTAGTCTCTATGGTAATCAAAGACTTTGAATCGAATAATTGGCAGAAATATGCGGTGAATAACTTTCAATACTGGCCAAGAAATACACAATTATTATGACGTTCCCTTTTTCTGCCCATATGGCTACGCTAAACATGAGTTTTGGTGAGTTAAGAGAGTCATTTTAAGTGTAAAACACCGTATTGAATACTTGTTAAGGGACGACTACACAGTTAGGTGAGCTTAGGAATCTTGTTACTGTTGCCCAGCTCATTGTACAACAATCTATATAGAAAGAAGAAAAAAATAGCGGTGATTTCTATAAATGTAGACTTTGCATACAATCACCCCTTGAGTGATGAGGTATTGGGGCGATGGGATGGTTTATTTTCAGGGGTGTTTTTACAAATAAAAATAAGTCTCCTCGGTTTTAGTTATAACCTAAATTATGAAAATCAGAGATGTAACAGATTTAGTCTTTTAAGACTTCTAAAACCTAGAGACTTATCCGTAAATATAAACAAAAATTATTATACTACCAAATTTTTTTGCTTATATCAACCTATTACAGGAATTCCTACACGTTGTTGAAGGGTCTTATGATAAGCATTCCAATCGTTTATCTTTCTTCTAGCTACCCCTGATTTCATCGCTGCTTTGGCTACTACAGGAGAAATCGTTGTGATAAGCCTTGGATCTAAGGGGGTAGGAATCAGATAGTCTTTACCAAAAGAAATATTTTTATTGCTGTAGGCTTTGCTCACTGTTGGGGGTACAGGTTCCCTCGCTAGATCAGCGAGTGCATGGACAGCAGCCAGTTTCATAGGTTCGTTGATAGCCCTTGCACAAACGTCAAGTGCTCCTCTGAATATATAGGGAAATCCTAACACATTATTTATCTGATTGGGGTGGTCAGATCTGCCTGTCGCCATGATAATATCGTCGCGTGTGTTCATAGCCACGTCATAGTCAATCTCTGAATCTGGATTAGCTAAAGCAAACACAATAGGATGCGTAGCCATCGATTGAATATGGGCAGGCGCTAAGATGTTTCCTACAGAAAGCCCTAAGAATACATCGGCTCCTTTCAAAGCATCGGTAAGGGTGTGGAGGTCAAGTTCGGTAGCAAAAAAGGCTTTGAGCGCATCCAAATCTTTTCGGTCTTTTCGGATAACGCCTCTTCTATCGCACATGACAATGTTTTCTTTTTTTGCGCCTAGGGCTAGATATAGTTTAGTACATGCTATCGCAGCAGCGCCAGCGCCATTGACTACAAACTTTACTGCTTCAATAGATTTGTTGACTAAAGTTAAGGCATTTAATAGAGCAGCTCCTGAGGTAATAGCCGTACCATGCTGGTCATCATGCATCACCGGGATGTGCATCTGCGCTTTCAACGTCTCTTCTATTTTAAAACATTCAGGCGCTTTGATATCTTCTAGATTGATCCCGCCAAAGGTGGGCTCTAAAGATTTCACAATGTTGACAAATTCATCTGGATCATGGACATTGATTTCAATATCAAATACATCGATTCCTGCAAACTTTTTGAAAAGTACTGCCTTCCCTTCCATCACAGGCTTAGCAGCTTCAGGGCCAATATCGCCCAGGCCTAATACAGCCGTTCCATTGGAGATTACTGCTACTAAATTCCCCTTAGCTGTATAGTTAAATACTTTCTCTGGATCTCTGGCAATCACCTTACAGGGTTCTGCTACTCCTGGCGAGTAGGCCAGCGCTAAATCACGTTGGGCGTTTAATAGCTTAGTAGGACGAATTTCAAGCTTCCCTGCTGGTGCTTGTTCGTGATAATGCAAGGCATCTTGCTCGCTGATTTCTGTACTCATAAGAAGCTTAGCTAACTTTTTATGAAAAATAGCTCAAAATTAAGACTTTATAAAGCCCTAAGAAACCGTTGAAAGTAAAACAGACCACTCCTGCAGGATTCACTCATTTGCGCCTTTGACTTGGAGGAGGTCTCTTACCGCTATGTGGTTCGCTACGCGTGCATAGTACAAGGGGGTATGGCCATCTTTATCTATTACATTTTTCTCTGCATTATGGGCTAGAAGGGTAACTACCACCTTTGCGTGACCGCCCCTGGCTGCATAGCACAAGGGGGTACGCTTAAACATATCTACTGCATTTACACCGGCGCCATGGTCTAGAAGGACTTCTGCCACTGCTTCGTGACCAGTTGCTGCTGCATCGTGCAAGGCGGTACAGCCAGCATTACCTACTGCATTTACAGCGGCGCCATGGGCTAGAAGGACTTCTGCCACCGCTACTTGACCATTCATAGCTGCAAGGTGCAAGGCGGTTTGGCCAGAATTATCTTTTGCATCTACACCTACTTTTTTATTGTCTAACAATACTTTTACCCAATTTTTTAAACCACAGCGGGCTAAATCGTGCAAGACGAATAATTCTTCCTCGCCTACATCTTCCTCTTGCTCTGGCTCTGGCTCACTTTCTTTTCTTATAATTCTTACTGCATCATATAGGTGAGTTAATTCAGCCCCATTTTCGAAAAGTAAGGTTAACAAGTCTACGAGCTCAGATGAGAGGTCAGTTAGGGTATCATCCTCAGATAGGGGATCACCCAGGGTTCTTTCTATCGCCATCCTAAAAACCGTACGATAAAACGTACTATCTTCACAAGAAGATGGATATTTATTGGGGTCTACGCCTATCACTGCTGCTATTTCTAGAAGACTTCTCTTCTGTATAGCTCTTTGTAGTGGATCATCTGACGGAGACTGTGAATCATATGGCGAAGGCTGTGGATTAGCTCTTTCCTTTAAAGTTTCTACCTCTTCGTAAACCACCCCTGGTTTCCAGAACGGGACGATTACACCATCATTTTCCGTTGCGCCGTTTGGTAAAAGTAGTGCTACCATCGCTTCTTGACCATACGCTTTTGCATAGTTCAAGGCGGTACAGCCAAAACTATCTACTGCATTTACATCAGCGCCATGGGCTAGAAGGACTTTTACCAGCCCCCCTTGACCCTTTCTAGCTGCATAGTGCAAGGCGGTACGGCTATCTTTATCTTTTGCATCTACACCTACTTTTTTATTGTCTAACAATAATTTTACCCAATTTTTTAAACCACTGAAAGCTAACCTATGCAAGAAGAATTCTTTGATATCTTTTATATACATATTTCTTACTGCACCATATAGGTCAGCTAATTCAGCGCCATCTTTGAAAAGTAAAGTTAACAAGTGTACGAACTTAGGTGAGAGGTCAGATAGTCGGAGGCCAGCTGGGGTATCACTCAGGTTTTTTTCTATCACCATCGTAAAAACCGTAAGATAAAACACACTATCTTCACAAGAAGATGGATATTTATTAGCGTCTACGCCTATCATTGCTGCTATTTTTTGAAGATCTCTCTTCTGTATAGCTTTTTGTAGTGAATCATCTAACGGAGGCTGTGAATCATTTGACGGAGGCTTTGGATCATCTAGCGAAGGCTGTGGATTAGCTGGCGAAAGCTGTGGATTAGCTCTTTTTGCACATCCTGCTACCATGAGTATAGCGACTAAGACGAAGAGTAAACAATTTTTAAGCATACGTTGAATCTTTTGTTATAATCATCGTTTCATTCATTGCACCACATATACATGTAATACGATGATCTAGTAAGCTTGTTACACTAACGCAAGTTGCGCTGCTGTCTTTATTGAACCCGCTGTCACCTCTGACGTAGGATGGGGTATGAAAAATAGCTCAAAATTAAGACTTTATAAAGCCCTGAGAAACCGTTGAAAAGTAAAGCAGACCACTCCTTGGTGACCATTTTGAGCTGCATCGTGCAAGGCGGTACGACCACCTTCATCTACTGC
Source organism: Cytophagales bacterium (assembly GCA_022360235.1). Taxonomy (GTDB): domain Bacteria; phylum Bacteroidota; class Bacteroidia; order Cytophagales; family Amoebophilaceae; genus JAKSDE01. The sequence goes on along the minus strand of JAKSDE010000424.1, from coordinate 1,899 downwards.
CTTTACATTGGCGCCATGGGCTAACAATAATTTTACCCAATCTTTTAAACCTCACTTGACTACATGGCACAAGAGGTCTTCCTCGCCTACATCTTGCTCTAGACTTCTTAATGCATTATCATAGAGTTCAGTTAATTCAGCGCCAGCTTTGAAAAGTAAGGTTAACAAGTCTACGAGATCAGCTGGGGTATCAACCAGGGTTTTTTCTATCACCATCCTAAAAACTGTAGGATAAAACACACCATCTTCACAAGAAGATGGATATTTATTGATTCCTATCACTTTTGCTATTTCTGGAAGATTTCTATCCTTTATAGCTTTTTCTAGTAAACCATCTGGCGAAAGCTATGGATTAGCTGGCGAAGGCTGAGGATTAGTTCCTTAATTTTCATCTTCCGTTGCGCTATGCTGTAGAAGTAGTGCTACTACCGTTTCGTAACCATACATTTCTGCATCTTCCAAGGGGGTATAGCCATCTTCATCTACTGCATTTACAGCGGCGCCATGGGCTAGAAGGACTCTTACCACCGCTTTGCGACCATGCATAGCTGCCTCGTGTAAGGCAGTACGGCCAGCTTCATCTACTGCCTTTACAGCGGCGCCACGGTTTAGAAGGACTTCCACCACCGCTATGTGACCATGCATAGCTGCAACGTGCAAGGCGGTACGGCCAGCTTCATCTACTGCATTTACAGCGGCGCCACGGTTTAGAAGGACTTCCGCCACCGCTGCGTGACCTCTTTCTGCGGCATCGTGCAAGGCGCTAAGGCCATCTTTATCTACTAGATTTATATTGATGCCCTGCTCTAGAAGGACTTCTACCACCGCTACTTGACCATGTGCTGCTGCATAGTGCAAGAAGGTAGCGCCATCTTCATCTACTGCATTTACAGGTACGCTTTTTAACAGAGCGCTTACACCATCATTTTCATCTTCCGTTGCGCCGTTTTTTACAAGTAGTGCTACCACCGCTTTGTGATCATACGCTTTTGCATAGTGCAAGGCGGTTTGGTTTAAATTATTTACTGCATTTACAGCGGCGCCCTGGTCTAGAAGGACTTCTACCACCGCTACTTGACCATATGCTGCTGCATAGTGCAAGGCGGTTTCTCCTAAACTATTTACTGCACTTACATTAGCGCCATGGGCTAACAATAATTTTATACAATTTTTTAAACCGTACTTGGCTGCCCTGTGCAAAAGGAAGGATTCTTCTTCACCTTCTTCTATTGCATATATATCTATTGTGTATATATCTCTTGCTGCGTCATATAGGTGAGCTAATTGAGCGCCAGCTTTGAAAAGTAAGGTTAACAAGTCTACGAGCTTAGGGGAGAGGTCAGTTAAGGTGTTGACTAGGTTTTTTTCTATCACCATCGTAAAAACCGTACGATAAAACGTACTATCTTCACAAGAAGATGGATATTTATTAGCGTCTACGCCTATCACTGCTGCTATTTTTTGAAGATCTCTCTTCTGTATAGCTTTTTGTAGTGAATCATCTAACGGAGGCTGTGAATCATCTGACGGAGGCTTTAGATCATCTAGCGAAGGCTGAGGATCAGTTCTTTTTGCACATCCTGCTACCATGAGTGTAGAGACTAAGACGATGAGTAAACAATTTTTAAGCATACGTTGAATCTTTTGTTGTAATCATCGTTTCATTCATTGCACCGCATATACATGTAATAAGATGATCTAGTAAGCTTGTTACACTAACGTAAGTTGCGCTGCTGTCTTTATTGAACCCGCTGTCACCTCTGACGTAGGATGGGGTATGAAAATAGCTCAAAATTAAGACTTTATAAAGCCCTGACGAGACCGTTGAAAAGTAAAACAGACTACTCCTTTGTGACCATTTTGAGCTGCCTCGTGCAAGGCGGTACGGCCACCTTCATC
>JAKSDE010000423.1 GCA_022360235.1 Cytophagales bacterium | reverse complement strand
GGTAATGCCATCAATAGATATAGTTCTCTTACAAGAAGAGGACGAGCAAGATGCCCAGGATGGTTTGCCACCACGCTTTGGTTATCCCCACGACGTGCAAATGGATTTAACGAGTAGTGGTACATGGAGCACCCTTAAAGGTGGTGATCGTTTATGGAGATTAACGATCACTTGTCCTGGTGCGATATCTGTCAATCTACTGTATGACCAGTTTTGGTTGCCCCAGGGAAGCCGATTTTATGTTTATAACCAATCCCGCAACCACGTATTGGGTGGTTTTACTGAAACAAACAACAAGGGGACTCTTGGTAAACCTGGCAAATTTGCAACGGGGTTAGTTTATGGAGAAACAGTTACCTTAGAATATTTTGAACCTGCAGAGGTGGCCGGGCAAGGCATCATTTCCATAGATTATGTTGTCCATGGCTATCGAAACATTGGCGTACTTAGTAAGTTTGAAAATTCGGAGCGCTTTGGTAGTTCAGGTAATTGCCAAGTCAACGTTAATTGCCCTGAGGGGAACAATTGGCAGGATGAAAAAACAGGAGTGGCTCTTATCTTGAACAATGGTACGCGCTGGTGCACAGGTTCATTGGTGAATAACGCCAGGCAGGATGGAACCCCTTACTTTCTAACAGCGGATCATTGCTTACCTGGCGGGGTGGATGCTATAAGCAATCCTAACTTAGGTTATTGGTCTTTTTATTGGAATTATGAAAGCGCCGGGTGTTCTGATGGCAGTGATTTTATTCCTCCTTCAACCAATGGGGCCACGTTGGTAGCCAATAATGGCAGCTCTGATTTTGCATTATTGCTTCTGGATGAAAGCCCGCTAGATCTATCCCTAGATCCTTATTTTAACGGTTGGGATAGAAGAAATGTGGCTACCAGTAACGGGGTCGGTATTCATCACCCAGCAGGAGATATAAAGAAAATAGCCACCCATACCATTACCCCGGCAAGTTCGTCCACGCTAGCACCAGGACCGGCCAACGAATATTGGCAAGTAAGATGGAGTGCAACAGC
>JAKSDE010000422.1 GCA_022360235.1 Cytophagales bacterium | reverse complement strand
GTAGAGAAGAAGGCATAAAGATTGGCAAAGAAAAAGGTAGAGAAGAAGGTATTCTTGAAACGGCTAAAAATTTAATTCAACAAGGAATACCCCTTGATGTTATTTCTAAAGCTACTGGCCTCAACAGAGAAGAGCTTGCTCAGCTATCCTAGCTTTGCCAGGTCCCATCAAGGGACTATTCTCTTCCATAGCAAAGCCGTACCGAAATCCAAAGGGGAATAGATTCATCATACTTTTATTCAACAAGAGCAAGAGCGTGTGATTCAGCATAGCCCATGACTTAGCAACAGTCCCAGTCTCATAACTAAGAACTCGAAACTCGAAAATTGTAAAATATTAAAACAGCGTCAATTGTTTTTTGCTAGCTTTAACTGCTTTTCTCAGAGGCTGGAGCGCTACCTTATCTATCAAATTCTGTGGTATTTCTTTGACAAACCTTGATAACTGCATAGGCTTTTCTTGACTGTATTGCAAACGTTTTTGTACATGTGTAATGTGTACCGCTTCTTTGGTGCGAGTAAGGGCTACATAAAACAAACGCCTTTCTTCTTCTAGATCACTACCCTTCCTTGTTACAGGGGTAATTCCCTCTTCTGCCCCTACAATGAACACCACGGGAAACTCCAGCCCTTTGGCAGCATGAAAGGTGAGTAAGTGGATGCCTTCTCCTTGGATTCTACCCGCATCCGTGTAAATGGTTAGGGTCATCTTTTCAAGAAAAGCCGCTACATCTGCCTGGGCTTCTTTGGCGAGTGTAAGAATAGTCTCTTTCTGAAGGCGTTGGCCTTCATCGAGTCGGTTGTCAGGTAGGTACATTTTCAAGATAGCCTTTACAGCCCCTGCTACCCCCTGACGTTGGAATGCCTCTGCTAAGGATCGATAGAATGTCAACCAATCATTGTAAGCTTTTTGTTGCTCAATCGATAAATAAGCAGGCACTTCATGCATCCATGCGTCTGAAGTAGTGTGGGTGATAGGTAATAATTTTTTGCTTAGTTCCGCCTCCCATTGCAAGCCATGGGTAAGGAAGCTGTGTAAGGCAACGATATCTGTGGGATGTACATATAAACGCAGGATGTCTGCGATTATACAAAAAGGAGGTGTTGCCAAAAAAGAAGAGCCATCACTAAAATGGGTGGGGATACCTGCTTTGGTGAATTGAGAAAAAATGACATGTCCTACAGCCCTTGTTCTAAATAGTATCGCTATATCGGAGAAAGCATAGTCGCCTTCATCATGCGTACCCATGGCTAAGTTATCGATACCTCCCACATACGTTTTGATTTGGCGTTTTACATAATGAGCTTCAGCCTGGGCATTTGTTGCTTCGAATAATTTAATCTTTACCCCTGGCGCGTTATTTGCTTGAAGGTGCAAGCCACTGTTCAACGTATTATGTTGAATAAGCTTTTCAGCTGCTTGTACAATACAACCAGTAGAACGATAATTCTGTTCTAAACGGATTTCTTTAGCGTTAAAATCTTCTTTAAAACGAAAAAACAGCTGTACATCTGCTCCTCTGAATCCATAGATTGCCTGATCAGGATCACCAATACCTACGATGTTTTTCCCGTTCCCTAATAATTGGATAAAGCGGTACTGCAACGGGTTGATGTCTTGAAACTCATCCACGGCTATATAAGCATAGCGCGTGTTGTATTGCTCCAGCCATTGGGGTTCTTTCTCCCAAAGATTCAGTACTTGGCTGATGATGGCTGACAAGTCTACAGCCTGACGCTGCTGTAGATAGTCCTGATAGGTAGCTGCATAGGCTTCGATATTTTCAAGGACCTTGCTTTCTCCTGATTCAAAATAACGGGGTAATGCATGCGCCAATTTTTTGTGAAAAGCTTCCTCACGTTCAGGAAAGAGCAAAGGTAAGAGCAGCCGCCGATCTTCTGCATCATACACTGTTTTTAGGGTAGGGTACCGCGCTTGAAGCATTTGGTAGCCGATCGCATGAAAAGTGCCAATCTGCATCCCCCGTACCTGGTCGCCTAATAATGTGGTAAGTCGTTCTCTCATTTCATCAGCTGCTTTGTTAGTAAAGGTGACTGCCAAAATATGTTGCGGTTGTGCTTTCCCTTCTTGCAAGCAATTAACTATCCAGTGCATCAACGCTTGCGTTTTACCTGTGCCAGGACCCGCTTTTACTAGCGTAGCACCCTTGATCGCCTCTTTCACCCTGCGTTGGGCTGTGTTAAGAACTACACTGACGGATGGTAGCGTGTTTTGCGGAGTGAGATCTTGAGACAAGGTGTATTGCTTTGTGACTCTTGGCGTCATGGTAGCGGTAGCTTGCTGAAAGCAATGCAACTGCCCGGTGAGTGAGGCAATCTCCCCTTCATGAAAAATCTGGATGACCCCATACGTGCCATCATAGCCTGGAGTCAGGTTGACTATGTGATTACGCACCCGTTGAATTGCTTCTGCATAAACAGGTCCGAGGAGCTTTTGAATATCTTCAATGGGTGCTTCTCGTAGAAATGTAAATTCACTGCCAAACTGCGCTATGATTTGCCGGAAGCGCTGCTGTACACCTTTACTATTGGGGCCCATGTTTTTGATTTCAGCAATAATTTCTGGGAGTGGAACGATGTATTCAAAGTCAGCCGCTTGGGGTGGCTTTTGAGGTGCTTGACGGTTGGCCAGCTTTTCTACCTGATGAAGTACGCCCACCGTGAGAGGTTTACCACACGCTGGGCAAAGACCTTTATATTGCTGCGTCATGGTAGGAACGGTACATACCCCACATTTACGGTGGCCATCCATATGATACTTGCCTTCTTCTGGAAAAAACTCTAGTGTTCCTAAAAACCCCTTGCAGGTCTTTATTGCCGTAAACATTGCATCATAGGTCATGTCTGTATCGAAGAGGTTGGCTTCTCGCCCTAGTTTTTGCGGTGAATGGGCATCTGAGTTAGAAACCATGGTGTATCGGTCTAGTTCACTCAGTCGCCAGTTCATCGCAGGATCAGAAGAGAGGCCTGTCTCTAACGCAAAAATATGATCAGTGAGATCTCTAAAGCATGCTTGAATGCTATCGTAGCCTGACTTGGAGCCGAGCGTAGAAAACCAGGGTGTCCAAATATGGGCTGGAATGAGATGGGCTCGGTCTGAAGCTTCCAAGACAATTTCTAGCAAATCTCTCGCTGGCAAACCTAAGATAGGACGTCCATCAGCGGCTAGATTGCCAATGGTAGCTAACTTAGCGTTGATTCTTGCTACGGTGTCTAGATCAGGTGCATAAAGCAAATTATGATTCTTACGTACCCTATCTCCATGTTTGTAGATAGTACTAATTTCTGTAGTCAGGCAAAAACGTACGTCTAGCGCTTGACATTTCACACCCGATATCGCAGGCGTTTTAGGAGGGTTCTTGAGTCGATACAATCCACTGCCATCTGGCACTAGTTTTTCTTTGAGTTCTTGAAACCATTGTGGATGGGTAAAATCTCCTGTACCCACTATATGGATTCCTTTAATACATGCCCACTGATAGAGCGATTCTAAGTTGAGATCTTTACTCGTAGCCCGTGAATAGTGGGAATGGACGTGAAGGTCGGCAATGTAGAACATACGTTATGTTTATCAAATGTCAGGTAGCAATGTATCATACAACAAAGCTTCCGTTAGATTAATTCAATGAGGCAGTAATTTAGGATAATTTGCTGTACTTTTCAAAGGGTAGTTAGTCGCCCCTTCATAACACTCGATCGTTCTATTTTTTTAGTTCCGAGTTGTGTGTCCAGCAAAGGCTGGTATTTTCAGCAGGAGATAGACCTGCCAGGTTAAAAGTCCAAAACCTGTAGCTTGGGTAGCAGCATGGCCAGAAATCAAGAGGTTGAAGCCTACCGACAAACTCACCTCAG
>JAKSDE010000421.1 GCA_022360235.1 Cytophagales bacterium | reverse complement strand
CTGAGGTGAGTTTGTCGGTAGGCTTCAACCTCTTGATTTCTGGCCATGCTGCTACCCAAGCTACAGGTTTTGGACTTTTAACCTGGCAGGTCTATCTCCTGCTGAAAATACCAGCCTTTGCTGGACACACAACTCGGAACTCAGAACTCGGAACTCAGAACTCGGAACTCAGAACTCAGAACTCGGAACTCGGAACTCAGAACTCAGAACTCGGAACTCAGAACTCGGAACTCAGAACTAGAGTATTCTTCGTATATTGCGGGTTTCTATCATAGGGAAAATTTCATAGATTACACCGTACGAACTTACGCACAAGGATGAGAAAGCACAAGGATAAAGTTTAAAAGATGCCAAAGTTCTTCATTGTCACAGGCATTATTTTAGTAATCATAGGGATCCTATGGCCTGTACTTTCTAAGATAGGTTTGGGAAGACTACCTGGTGATATTGCCCTAGAAAAAGAAAATTTCAAATTTTACTTTCCTATCACTACGGGCATTATCTTGAGCCTCTTGCTTACCTTTATTCTATGGATTATTCAGAAATTTATGAGCTAAGTCTTATAGAGAAAACGGATGAGGAAGAGGTCACTAAAAGCTACTAGTTGTTTTTTAAAAAATCAGCTGCTAAGGTTAATAAGTTCCCCCAAAGCTCCTTCCCTGCTTTTTTGATGACAGGATTTACTGAAATGGCTAATATAATAGAAATAAGCAGCCCCAGGAAGGCATAGCTCAAGTCTCTTTTAATAAATTTGAAGCTCTTTTTGAGTGATTTCCTTCGCTTTTTAGCTTTCCGCTTCGTAAGGCTAATGGCTAATTCTCTTCCTCCTAGTAGGCCAATAAACACCCATGTTGTACTCATTGGTACATTATTGAAGCTCATGAAATAGTACAGAATAGACACATATACAACATCTACGAGCGTGGCGGCTCTTACATCCGTAATCCCTGCCTTTTCACTGACTACTTTTTGTAGTCTATCCCCTTTTAAATAGAACAATAGTCCTAGTCCGAAAAATATAAATACTGTGAATATTAAAAATTCAATGAAGTTCAGACTTCTAGGCAAGAACACGGCAGTGTTTGCGGCATCCTGCATGAGCCAAGCTGACCAAAGACATCCGCTTGTAATCCACTGTAGTACGACCCACCCTTTTCCAGGTTTTACTTTGAGATATTTGCTAAACAGTAGGGAAGCCAAATACCAAATGACAATGGCAATAAAAAATGATACGAAGTACCCATAAAAGCTCTTCTTTACTACCCCTATTAGCGCATTCGCATCTGTTGCAAAAATATTTAATAACAAGAACGTAGTAGACACAGGTATGCGTATGCGCGTTAGCACGAGTAGAGCAACCGGGGCAAAGAGTTGTAAAAAGCTAAAAGCTTGGGGTGCTTCAGAGAAGCCTTTGCTCGTAAGCCTTTGATAGCTCACATCACCTTCATACATTACCCAACTATACGTTACGGTACCCACAAAAATCAATCCTATGAAGATCCATAAGTACCACCACTTTCTATGAGAGTTAGACGCTATGAAAGTGCCGAGTGTTTGGATGCTATCGTTAGCAATGGCTGAATAGCTCGCTAAGGCAAATCCCACCCACATGGCTACAGGCTTATACGGAGCAAAAAGAGCACATAGCACAATGAGTATAAGGACGATAAGAAGAAAGTCTCGCTCTTTCTTAGCAATATCAAATAACTGGTAAGTAAATTTAGATAACCCCTTTTGCCGGATTTTGCTGCTCAAGGGCTTTTTATCAAAGTAGTGTGAGGAGGGATTTTCTATCTTCATGCGTGCCTAAGGCCGTTTTAAAATTAAATTTAAAGGTTTTCTTACAAATATTGCTACGCTATACATGAGTTTTTGTGAGCTAAGATCGTCATTTTAAGTGTAAAAAAACAGTATTGAATACTTGTTGAGGGCCGACTAAATACTAGAAAAACTAAGCTAATAACTGTATATCAGCTAGAGGTAATGAGGTGGGTAGCGTTGATTATACTTTTAAGCCATGGTAGTGCTCCTGCCACGTATAATCTTTTCGTAAAGGGTGCCCTTCCCAGTCGGCAGGTAGCAAAATACGTCTTAAGTCTGGATGGTTTGTAAAGTGAATGCCTACTAAATCATAAGCTTCTCGCTCATGCCAGTTAGCTGTTTGCCAAAGATGGCTTACGGAAGGGACTTCTGGAAGAGGCTCGCCTGGTTTATTTCTAGGTACTTCTACCTTGATCATTAGCTGTACATCATAGGGAATGGAATAGAGGTTATAAATAACTTCCAAGGTACCTGCTTCAGGGCCATTATCAATTGCGGTAAGGCAAGCCAGGGAATCAAAATAGGTTTGTTCGTTCTCATAAAGCTCCTGGCATAGAGCAGCAATATGTGTAGCAGGGACAACAATAGCCGATGGTGTAGCATTGATAGCTTTAGCAAGGATCACTCCTTGACCAAACTTTTGAGTGAGCAGTCCGATGATTTGTTCGAGATTCATCAATGTAGTTAGTATTTAGTCGCCCCTTCATAACGCTCGATGGTGCTATTTTTTTAGTTCTTAGTTCCGAGTTCCGATAGGGGACTGTAGAAAACACGCCTTTCCCCGTCAAAAAGTTGCTCGATATATTTCCTTGAACACCGTATTTGACTATAAGCGGGTAAACCATGACTGAATGGAAGCATTCCTGCCTCGTTTTCTACAGTCCCTCTTAACGCCATTTTTCAAAGGCGGATCTATCTATT